>CAYNCY010000178.1:0-6774 GCA_964395195.1 uncultured Steroidobacteraceae bacterium | reverse complement strand
TGCCTTCCGTCACCTGGGCGCGGATGGTGTAGTTCTGGTAGGCCGGAATCGCGATCGCGGCGAGGATGCCGATGATGGCGACGACGATCATCAGTTCGATGAGCGTGAAGCCCTTTTGAAGTCGAGTAGCCATGCGTGCTCCAGGATGACCGCGTCGGTGCGGCCGTTTTGAATGTCAGTCTAGCGAAAGAGTTCGCTCTACCCTTTGAAAAGAAGAAGCCCCCTTGCGGGGGCTTCTCCAGCGGTCCCAGGTAGCGGACCGATCAGCCAAACCCAGGATCAGGTGTGGCAGGCGCTCGGCAGGTACTGCGCGAGCAGCGTGGTCGTCGTCGAGGCGGCAATGGCGCCCGAAGCGATCGTCAGCGTGCCAGGAGCATTGGTCGTGTTGGCCAGACCGCAGATCCAGATCACGTCGTTGTTCGCGTTCGTGTAGGGAACAATCGACAGGACCAGGCCGCTGATCGTCTTGTTGGCCTGACCGCCGTAGATCACGTTGATGGCGCCGTTGAGGACGTTCACCGACGAGACGTACTTGCCGGTCGAGGCGACCGTGCCCGTCACGTTCGCCGTGGCGGCCGGGAACGCGCCGTTGTTGGCGTAGGACTCGGCGATCGCGGTCTTCCACGAACCCGCCAGCGTCATGCCTTCCGTCACCTGGGCGCGGATGGTGTAGTTCTGGTAGGCCGGAATCGCGATGGCCGCGAGGATGCCGATGATGGCGACGACGATCATCAATTCGATGAGCGTGAAGCCCTTCTGGATCTGCTTGCGCATGAAAAAACTCCTTGGGGACGAAACAAAAAAAACCTTGAGGGGCACCAAATTAGAACGGAAACCCGTTCCTTGGCCGTATAGAAAGCAAGGCCTGTGCCAACCCGAGCGGGAAAGCGACAAGTTACTGATTTATAACAGGTTATCGTTCGGGCGACGCGTCCGGGAGACGCTTTATGTCGACGTCAGGCGCGTACCGACGCGTCACAAACTGACGCGCCGCGTCACTTCCCGTTGCCGGCGGGACACAGCCCGGCCGAGCGGCCCTTACTCGATGCCCAGTTTCTTGATCCGGTACCTGAGCGCCCGGAAGCTGATGCCGAGGACCTTGGCGGCCGCGGTCTTGTTGTAGCGGGTCTGCTCGAGCGCCTTCAGGATCGCGTCGCGCTCGATGTGCTCGACCTGTTCATCGAGCGCGCCCTCGCCGACGTCGACCGGGTTCACGCTCGGTGCGGGACCGGGGCGCACGTTGATGTCCTCGGCGGTGATTCGCCCCTCGCTGCAGAGCGTGAGCGCGCGCTCGAGGATGTTCTCGAGCTCGCGCACGTTGCCGGGGTAGTGGTAGCCGACCAGGATCTTCATCGCCTCGGCAGTGAGCTCGGGTGCCTGCACGCGCGAGCGGCGCGCGAGCCGCGCGAGGATCGAGCGGGCGAGGTCGGGCACGTCCTCGAGCCGGCCCCGGAGCGGGGGCACCTTGATCTCGATGACATTGACCCGGTAATAGAGGTCCTCGCGGAAACGTCCTTCGGCGACCAGTGCGGCGAGGTCGCGGTGCGTCGCCGAGAGGATGCGGACGTCGACCGGTACCTCGCGCGACTCGCCGACCGGGCGCACGGTCTTCTCCTGGATGAGCCGGAGCAGCTTCACCTGCATGTGGAGCGGCAAGTCGGCGACCTCATCGAGGAACAACGTGCCGCCCTCGGCCGTCTGCACGAGCCCGGGCTTGTCGGCGACGGCGCCCGTGAAGCTGCCGCGCTTGTGGCCGAAGAACTCGCTCTCCATGAGCTCGGTCGGGATCGCGCCGCAGTTGACCGGCATGAACGGGCCGTCGCGGCGCGCGCCGGAGTCGTGGATCAGCTGCGCGACCAGCTCCTTGCCGGTGCCCGATTCGCCGGCGATGTGCACGGGGGCTTGGCTGCGCGCGACGCGGGTGATGAGCTCGCGCAGCTCCTCCATCGCCGCCGACTGGCCGAGCAGCCGCGGCGCGACGATGACGCCGGTCTCGGCGCCGATGTCGCGACCGGCGAGCTTGACCGCCTGCGCGACCAGTTTGCGCAGGTCCGCGAGGTCGAGCGGCTTCGAGACGAAGTCGAACGCACCGAGCTTGAGCGCGCGCACCGCGCTCTCGACGTTGCCGTGCGCGGTGATGACCGCGACCGGCAGTTCCGGCCGGTTGGTCTGCAGCCACTCGACGAGGCTGAGTCCGTTGCCGTCCGGCAGCTGCATGTCGGTGAGGCAGAGGTCGAACTGACCGTCCTTGAGCGCCGCGCGGGCGCTCGCGATGTCGTGGACCGATTGCGACTCGATCGACATCCGGCCGAGGGTGATCGAGAGGAGCTCGCACAGGTCCGGCTCGTCGTCGACGATCAACACGCGCGGGCTAGCCATCGGCGCGTCCCTCCCAGCGCGAGGGGTCCGCGAACACGACGCGAAAGATGCTGCCGCCGCCTGCGCGCGGCTCGTACAGAAGGAGTGCGCCGTTGCACTGCGCGAGTTCGCGCGCGATGAAGAGCCCGAGTCCCGTGCCGCCACGGCGGCCGCTGAAGAATGGCTCGAAGATGCGTTCGGCGGCCTCGTCCGGGATGCCGGGGCCGCGGTCGGCGACCTCGAGGAAGGGGCGGCCCGAGGAGTGGAAGCGCGCGATCATGATGTCGATGGGCGGCGCCCCTGGCATGTCGGCGCTGTGCCTGACGGCGTTCTCGCACAGGTTCCAGACGATCTGCCTGAGGTGGGTCGGGTCGATGCGCACTTCAAGGTCGGAGGTCGGCAGCACCGCGTGCACGCGGCTCGCATCGATCTGCAGCGTCTGCTCGAACTCGGTGATGAACTCGCCCAGCCACTCGCCGACGTAGAGCCGCTCCGGGCGGGTCGACTCGCGCCGCGACAGCTGCATCACGTTGGTGATGATCGTGCTGACGCGCTCACCGTTGGTCGTGATGATCTCCGTCAGGCGTCGCTCCTGTGGCCCGAGCTCGACCGTCTCGGCGAGGAGCTGCGCGGCGTGGCTCATGGCGCCGACGGGATTCCTGATCTCGTGCGCAATGCTCGCCGAGAGGCGGCCGAGCGCGGCGAGCTTGGTCTGCTGGACCCGCTCTGCGAGCGCGCTCGTGTCGGCGAGGAAGGCGATCAGCGAGGCGGGGCGCTGGCGACCGAGCGCGGCGAAGTGGGCCTCGATCTCGCGGCTGCCATCCGCGGTCAGGAACGTCGCGCTCTCGCTCGGGCTCCCCTCGGGGCGCCGGCGCCAGCTTTCGATGTGATAGAGAAGCCGCGGCGAGATCTCCCCGAGCAGGCCGCCCTGGCGCGCCTCGGGACCCAGCAACTGCCGTGCGGACTCGTTCATCAGGCGGACGCGATCCTCCGCATCCACCACCACGATGCTTTCGCGCAGGTGCTGGACGATGTACTCGGAGAGCTGCGCGAAGTTGGCGACGTCGATGTCGCGCTGGCGGACGGCCTCCTCGGTCTCGCGCAGCCGCCGCGTCATGAACGCGCCGCCCGTCGCGACCAGGAGGAGCACGGCGCCGTAGTAGCCGGCCTGGACGAAGCCGAGCGGCCCGACGCTGTCGTAGACGAAGGCGGCGAACTGCTGCACCAGGAGCGCGATCGCCGCGCCCGCGGCGATCAGCAGCGACCCCCGCGTGCCCGCGATCACCGACAGCGCGCCGACCGGGACGACGAGCAGGATGCCGAGGCCGCTGTCCGCGCCGCCGCTCGCATAGACGATGAGCGCGAGGATCACGATGTCGAGCACGACCGGGACGTACACGTGCCAGACGGTCGTGCGGGTGCGCTGCTTCAGTACCGCGATCAGCACGATGCCGACCAGGAAGTAGCCGGCGCAGGCGTCGCGATAGAGCTCGGGGTGAACGTCACCGACGACGCGCGGCTGGCCGAGGAGGACAATCACCAGCACCAGCACGACCGGCACCAGCAGCCGGAAGAGATTAAGGAGGGCGAGCACGCGCCAGGACAGCTCGGAAGTGTCGAGTCTGGCGCGAAGGCTCTGCTGCATGGCCCGGATCTCCCCCGCTCTGGCTGCGAGCGTGGCGGTCGCGAATGTAGCATCGTTCCGGCTGCCGCGACCGGGCACTGGCGCCCGCTTCCTTTGCTTATGCGGGGCGCCTTCGCGCAAAATACCGACGATGTCGACGGCCGGGAGCGCGCTGAGCGCGCAGTCACGATGAATCTTCACGAATATCAGGCGAAAGAGCTCTTCCAGCGCTACGGCGTCGCGGTACCGCGTGGCCGGGTCGCGGCGACGCCCGACGAGGCGGTGGTCTCGGCCGAGGCGCTCGGTGGCGAGCTCTGGGTCGTCAAGGCACAGGTGCACGCGGGTGGCCGAGGCAAGGCGGGCGGGGTCAAGCTCTGCCGGACCAAGGAGGAGGTGCGTGCCGCCGCGGCGGCCCTCCTCGGTACGCGAATCGTGACGCCGCAGACGGGCGCCGGGGGCCTGCCGATCCACGAGGTCTACGTCGAGCAGGGCTCGCCGATCGCGCGCGAGCTGTACCTGAGCCTGCTCCTCAACCGCGACCGGAGCCGGCTCGCGTTCATCGCCTCCGCGGCCGGCGGCATGGACATCGAGGAAGTGGCCGCGCACACGCCCGAGAAGATCCTGCGGGTCGAGATCCATCCGGCGGTCGGGATCTCCGGCTACCAGTGCCGCGACCTGGCCTTCGGCCTCGGCCTCTCGGGCACGCAGGTGGCGGAGTTCGAGAAGATCGTCCGCGGCATCTACCGGCTCTACATCGACAACGATGCGAGCCTGGTCGAGGTGAACCCGCTGATTGTCACCAAGGACGGCGCCGTCATGGCGCTCGATGCCAAGATCAACATCGACCCGAACGCCGTGTTCCGCCAGCCGGTCGTCGCCAAGTACCGCGACCCCTCGCAGGAAGACCCGATGGAGCGGCAGGCGTCGGAGCACGACCTCAACTACGTCTCGCTCGACGGCGACATCGCCTGCATGGTCAACGGCGCAGGGCTTGCGATGGCGACGATGGACCTCATCAAGCTGCACGGCGGGCAGCCCGCCAACTTCCTCGACGTCGGCGGGGGTGCAACGCCGGAGCGGGTGACGGCGGCGTTCAAGCTGATCCTCTCGAACCCGCGCGTGCGCGCGATCCTCGTCAACATCTTCGGTGGCATCGTCCGCTGCGACATCATCGCCGAGGGCATCATCGCCGCCGTCAAGACGGTCGGCGTCTCGGTGCCGGTGATCGTGCGCCTCGAGGGCACCAACGCCGACGTCGCGCGCAAGCAGTTGGCCGCGAGCGGGCTCGCGATCACGCCGGCGAGTGACCTCACCGATGCCGCGACCAAGGCCGTGCGCCTGGCCGCCGGCCGCTAAGGATCGAAGCGCAATGAGCATTTTGCTGTCTAAGAAGAGTCGGGTGATCTGCCAGGGGTTCACCGGCAAGCAGGGCACCTTCCATTCCGAGCAGTGCATCGCCTACGGCACGCGCATGGTCGGTGGCGTGACGCCGGGCCGCGGCGGCCAGAAGCACCTGGGGCTCCCGGTGTTCGACACCGCGCACGAGGCGGTCGAGAAGACGGGCGCCGACGTCAGCATGATCTACGTGCCCGCGGCGGGCGCGGCCGATGCGATCCTCGAGGCGACGGACGCCGGTATTAAGCTGATCGTGTGCATCACCGAGGGCATCCCGGTGAACGACATGATCCGGGTCAAGGAGGCGTTGCGCGGCCGTGACACGCGGCTCGTCGGCCCCAACTGCCCGGGCGTGATCACGCCGGGCGAGGCGAAGGTCGGCATCATGCCGGGCTTCATCCACCAGCCCGGGCGCATCGGCATCGTCTCGCGCTCGGGAACGCTCACCTACGAGGCCGTGTTCCAGACGACGCGCCTCAAGCTCGGGCAGAGCACCTGTGTCGGCATCGGTGGCGACCCGGTGCGCGGCATGAACTTCGTCGACGTACTCGCGCTCTTCCAGGCCGATCCCAAGACCGCCGGCATCATCATGGTCGGCGAGAT
The DNA here is from genome assembly GCA_964395195.1 of uncultured Steroidobacteraceae bacterium. Lineage (GTDB taxonomy): Bacteria > Pseudomonadota > Gammaproteobacteria > Steroidobacterales > Steroidobacteraceae > CAIKZZ01. Next base: position 794 of record CAYNCY010000178.1, on the reverse strand, counting down.
CGGCGGAAGCGATGAGGAAGCGGCTGCCGAATACATCCACCGCGAGGTCACGAAACCCGTGGTCGCCTACATCGCCGGTGTCACCGCGCCCCCCGGCAAGCGCATGGGCCACGCCGGCGCCGTGATCGCGGGCGGCAAGGGCACCGCGGCCGACAAGTACGCCGCGCTCGAGCACGCCCGGGTTCGCACCGTGCGCTCGCCGGCCGAACTCGGGTCCGCGATGGCCGAGGCGCTCGCGCGCGGTGGCCGGCGCAAGACCGCGGGCAAGCGCGCGGCCAGGCCCGTCGCGAAGCCGCTCGCGCGCAAGGTCACCAAGTCCAAGGCCGCGAAGCCCAAGTCCGTGAAGCCGAAGGCCCGCAAGCGCCCGGCTGCCAAGCCGCGCCGCAGCGGCACGCGGCGCTGAACGTCGCGCGAACGTAAGCGTTCGCGACGCTCGTTGCGCCCGATCCGAGGACCGCTCGCATGACCGCGACGCCGCTCCGCCTGCTGCTCGCGCAGCGCGATCTCTGCGTCGGCGACGTCGAGGGCAATGCCGCGCGGGTGCTCGATGCGGCGCGCGAGGGCGTCGCCGCCGGCGCCGACCTCGTGATGCTGCCCGAACTCGCGCTCTCGGGTTACCCGCCCGAGGACCTGCTCTTTCATTCGGGGTTCCGGCGCCAGATCGGCTCCTCCCTCGAGCGGCTCGGCCGCGAGGCGACTGCGCCCGACCTCCTCTTCGGCTATCCCGAGTACGCGGACAGCGCGATCTACAACTCGGCCGCGTACGTAAGCGGCGGCAAGGTGGCCGCCATCCA
>CAYNCY010000177.1:0-7418 GCA_964395195.1 uncultured Steroidobacteraceae bacterium | reverse complement strand
CTCAGCATCTTCGGCGGCGCCCTCGGCCTCGGCCTCGGCTTCGGCCTGCAGGCGATCGCCGCGAACTTCGTCTCGGGCTTCGTGCTCCTGATGGACAAGTCGATCAAGCCCGGCGACGTCATCAGCTTCACGGGCATGATCGGCACGAGCACGGAAGGCTTCGGCTGGGTGCAGGAGCTGCGCGGCCGCTACGTGGTGGTGCGCGACCGCGACGGCGTCGAGACGCTGGTCCCGAACCAGAACCTGATCACCAACCAGGTCATCAACTGGAGCTACAGCGACAAGCGCGTGCGCCTCAAGCTGCCCGTGCGCATCAGCTACGACGACGACCCGGAAGTCGCGATGCAGGTGCTGCTCGAGGCCGCGAACTGCTCGCCGCGCATCCTCAAGGACATGCCGCCGGTCGCGCGCCTGATGGGCTTTCACGACTACGGCCTCGATCTCGAACTCAGGTTCTGGATCGCCGACCCCGAGGCCGGCGTCAACAACGTCCGCTCGGACGTGAACCGCTCGATCTGGCGGCTCTTCAAGCTGCGCGGCATTACGATTCCGCGCGCGCAGCTCGACGTCAGGATGTACGACGCGGACGGGCGGATCATCGGCCAGGGCGCACTGCCCGCCGCCAAGCGCTCCCCGCCGGCGCCCCCCGTGCACCCGACCTCGGGACCGTCGGTCCCGCACGGCGGACGCGGGCCGATCGAAGGCTGAAGGCCCATGGTCGAGATCGCCGACGGGCTCGAGGTTCCCGACGCCGAGCTCGAGTTCGCCTACATCCGATCGCCGGGCCCAGGCGGCCAGAACGTCAACAAGGTGGCGAGCGCGGTGCAGCTGCGCTTCAACGCGGGCGCCTCGGTGATCCTCGACGACTGGAGCCGCACGCGCATTGCGACGCTGGCCGGGCGACGCATGAACCGGGACGGCTGGATCGTGCTCGGCGCCCACCGGCACCGCAACCAGGAAGGCAACCGCCGCGACGCGCTCGAGCGCCTCGCCGAGCTCATCCTCGCGGCACGCGAGCGCCCGACGCCCCGGCGTGCCACGCGCCCGACCCGCGGCTCACGCGAGCGACGGCTCGAGGGCAAGAAGCAGCGCACCCAGGTCAAGCAGCTGCGCGGGCGACCTCAGTTCGACTGAGCGGCGCCGTTTTCTAAGGATGCGGCTCGGTGGCCGCCACGGGGGCGCGCGTGTGCTTGCTTAGGTCGCGGTCCCAACGGCTCGCGGCCGCGACCACCTCCTCCGCACACCGCCCCGCGCGGCCCTTCGGGATGATGCCGCGCTCGATCGAGGCGGCGTGGTTCGCGGGTGCGTTCCCGTAGAGGATGCAGGCGACCGTCTCCAGACGCGCGCGGTCGAAGGCGTGAGTCTCGAGATACTCGAAGCCCGAGTCCGGCACCCTGAGCGCATCGTCGAAGAACTCGACCGCCGCGGCGGCACTCGTGTCGCCGTTGCGCTCGGCCGAGGCGAGCGTGATGGCCGAGAACTCATCCCCGGCCGCGAGCTCGCCGTGCGGCGTCGGGAGCGCGAACTCGGCAATGAGCGCGCGGCCGATCTCGGCGAGGAGCGCGAACGTCACGGCGCCCGACCAGAGCTGCTCGGCGCGCGCACGCGTCGGCGCCGAGTCGCCGGCGATCACGAGCACGGCGTCGAGGAACTCGTAGCAGACGGTCACCGTGCGCACGTCCGCCGCCCAGCGCGTCGTGCTGTGGCCACACTCGGCGATGCTGAGCGTCACCGGCGCCTCGAGCACGAGCACGTGGCCGAGTTCCGCGGCGACCGACTCGAGGAAATGTCGCGCGGCGAGCTCGCGGTAGTAGATCTGGTAGTCCTCGTTGACGGGCGGCGCGTAGACGGTGACGAACCCGGCCGGGGCCGGCGCCGCGGGTGCGGGCGCGGGTTCCGCCGCGCGGGCGGCGTCGAGGTTCAGGAGGAGCGCAAGCCCCACGGCCGCGGCGCGCCCGCGGAGCAGCCAGGAGCGCGGGTCGCTCATCGCGCGGCCGTCGGCCGCGGGCGCACGAACCAGACCGCGAGCGCGGGCAGGAGCAGCATCGCGGCCATCATGTTGACCACGAACATGAACGTCAGCATGAGCCCGACGTCGGCCTGGAACTTGAGCGGCGAGAAGACCCAGGTCGCGACACCGATGGCGAGCGTCGCGCCCGTGAACACGATGCTCGCGCCGGTGACGCGCAGCGTCTGCAGGTAGCTCTCGTGCACGTCGAGGCCTGCGGCCAGGAAGCCCTGCATGCGGCTGAAGAGGTAGATGCCGTAGTCGACGCCGATGCCGGCGCCAAGCGCGACCATCGGCAGCGTCGTCACCTTGAGGCCAATGCCAACGAGCGCCATGACGGCGTAGGCGAGGATCGAGACGAGCGCGAGCGGCAGCATCACGAGCACGGTGCCGGTCAGCGAGCGGAACGTCAGGAAGCACATCACGCCGATTGCCGCGAACAGGTAGATCAGGATCGGCACTTCCTTGGCGCGCACCTCCTCGTTCTGCGCCGCCATCACGCCGACGTTGCCGGTCGCGAGGCGGAAGCGCACGTCCGGGAGCGCATCCAGCGCGCGGTAGCTCTTGACCGCGGCGACGACGCGCTCGAGCGTCTCGGCGCGGTGATCGGCGAGGAACAGCATCACCGGCATGACGCTGCAGTCCTTGTTGAGGAGCCCCGTGCTCGTGTCGATATAGCCCTGTGCCTGCACGAGCGCCTGCTCGTTCCGCGGGAGGTTCCGCCACTTGAGGTTGCCCTCGCTCCAGCCCGCGCTCACGATCTTGGAGACGCCGGGCAGGCTCAGCACATCGCGCACCCCGGGCACGTTCGCCATCCGCCACGCGAACTCATCGATCCGGCGCATGACCTCGAAGTTGACGCAGCCGTTGGCGGGCGCTTCGACGATCACATTGATGATGTCGGTGCCGATCGAGAACTTGCCGGTGATCAGGTCGGTGTCGCGGTTGTAGCGCGAGCTCGCGCGCAGCTCGGGCACCCCCGCCGCGGTGTCCCCGATCGGCGTCTCGCGGCCCTTGATGAAACCGACCACCGCGAGCACCAGCGCGGCCCCGATCAGCACGCCCGCGACGGGCCGGGTCGCTACCCGCGCGAGCACGTGCCACACCGGCGCGCCGAGCGCCTGGCGGCGCCGGATCCGGTCGGCGTAGCCCCTGTCGAAGTGCACGAACGAGACCAGGATCGGCAGCAGGATGAGGTCCGTCAGGATCACGACGCCGACGCCGAGACTCGCGGTGATCGCCATCTCGCGGATCACCTCGACCGGGATCGCGAGGATGGTCACGAAGCCGACGAGATCGGCGAGGAGCGCGACGATCGCCGGTACGAAGAGGAGCCGGAACGTGCGCCGCGCCGCCTCGTTGCCATCCACGCCATCGAGAGCCGCATCGCCCACGGCGCTGATCTTCTGGACGCCGTGCGAAACGCCGATCGCGAAGATGATGAACGGCACCAGGATGCCGAGCGGATCGACGCCGTAGCCGAGCAGCACGAGAAGCCCGAGCTGCCACACGACCGCGACGATCGAGCAGACGACGGGCACGAGCGCGATGCGAAAGGACGCCGTGAACACCCAGACCGCGAACAGCGTCAGCAGCACGGTCGCGACCGCGAAGACCGCGACGCTCAGCGCGCCGTGCGCGATGTCGCTGACGACCTTCGCGAAGCCGATCACGCCGACCTCGATGTGGCCGGGCGCGATGCCGGCACTCGCATCGCCGCCCTCGATGTGCGCGCGCACCTTCTCGAGCGCATCGCCGATCTTGATGAGGTCGACCGGCCGCCCGGTCTACGGATCCTGCTCGAGGAGCTGCGCCGAGACGATCGCGCCCGAGTAGTCGTTGGCGACGAGGCGGCCGACGATGCCGGCCTTGCGGATGTTGTCGCGCACCTGCGCGAGCCCCTCGGGCGTCGCCTGGAATCCCGAGGGAATCACGTCGCCCGCCTGGATGCCGCCCTCGACGACCTCCGTGTAGCGCGTGTTCGGCGTCCAGAGCGACTGCACGCGCGCGCGGTCGACGCCCGGGATGAAGAACACCTCGTCGGTCGCGACTTTGAGCGCCTGCAGGAACTCCGCCGAGAACATGTTGCCGTCGCGCGCGATGAGCGCAATCAGCACCCGGTTCGCGCCACCGAACTCCTCCTGGTGCTTGAGGTACGTCTGCATGTACTCGTGCTTGAGCGGCAGCTGCTTCGTGAAGCGCGTGTCGATGTGAAGACCACGCGCCGCGAAGACGCCGAAGACGAGCGTCAATGCGATGAAGACGACCAGCAGCGGGGTCCGGAAGCCGAAGACGTACGGTTCCAGCTTCTTGACGAACTCGTGTTCGGACGCGCCGTGGCTCATGTCAGCCACCGTCCAGGGTGCTGCGCGCCAGCGTGCGGATGCCGGATTCCCCGACGATCACGACGCCGCCCGGGCTCGGCGCGACCGCGGCGAAGCCCTTGCGGTCGGCCTCCTGGTGGAGCGCGAAGTGCTGCCCGCCGTCGCGGCTCACGAGCACCGTGCCGCCAAGGCCGACGATCACGACCGTGCCGTCGGCAAGCGTGGTACCGCCCGCGAGGAGCGCCTGCGTGTGGCTCTCGAGCGCGCGCCAGTGCTCGCCCGCGTCATCGCTCCGGAAGAGATGGCCCCGCAGCCCGAACACCAGCACGGAGTCGCCGGCGAGCGGCACGATCCCGAAGAACGAGCCCTCGTAGGGCGAGGAGAGTTCCTGCCAGCTCTGGCCGCGGTCGGGTGAGCGGTACAGGTGCCCCGCCTCGCCCGCGAGGTAGAGGGGCCCGGAGGCGCCGCCCGCGACCGCGTTCAGGTGCGGTTGCGTGATGCCCTCATCGTCGTCGCGCATTGCGGCGCCGGCGGCCTTGGCGGCGTGTGCCGCGGCGCGGGGGGCCACGCGGGCCTTCGGGGCGAACTCGAGCGCGTGCCAGTTCCGTCCGCCATCGTCGGTCGCGTACAGGCTCGAGAACGCACCGACCGCGAGGCCGTGCAGAGCGTCAGCGAACCAGACGTCGAGCAGCGGCTGCTGCTTCTCGGGGGCGTAGTGGGCGAGCAGCCAGGTTGCGCCGCCATCCTCGGTGCGGACGATGACCTCGTCGTTGCCCACCGCCCAGCCGTGGTGGCTGTCGGCGAAGGCGAGCGCGGTCAGCCCCGAGCGCGCCGGCACCGGTCGCTGGGTCCAGCTCACGCCATCGGCGCTCGTCAGCACGTGGCCACGCTCGCCGACCGCAACGAGGCCGCCGCCCGGCACGGCGCGCACGCCAAGGAGAAGCGAGCGCGCCGCGAGCGGCGCGATGATCGCAGGTTGCGGTGTGTCGGCCCGGGCGGCGGTAGCGACGAGGAACGCGAGGAGGAGCGAGGGCCACAGGCGCCCCGCTTCTCCCCATCGACGGACCGGTGCGCCAGCCACGACCGGTGCGTCGGTTGCTGTGTGGCCGTCGCGCGCTAGCGCGTGCCACGCGCCCTGAGTGCCGCGGCCGTGAAGTCCTGCAGGGTCCGCTGGATGCCGAAGTTGATCGACTTGTCGGCCTGGTCTTCGAAGCCGAGCGCGAGGTAGCGGCGCGCCTGCAGGTCGTAGGTCACCTCGAGCGTCGTCCAGAAGGTCGGCACGTTGTAGAAGTTGATGCCGTGGCCTTCCTGGACCCGCCACAGCTGATCGCGGTTGTCGTAGCAGTCGACCGCGATGATCTGCCAGGAGTCCTCGTCGAAGTAGACCGTGCGCCGCTTGTAGATGTGGCGCTGACCGGGCTTGAGCGTCGAGTCGACGACCCAGACGCGATGCAGCTCGTAGCGGGCGAGGTCCTGGTTGATGTGCAGCGGCTTGATGACGTCATCGGCCTTCGTCTTCGCCCAGTGCAGCTTGTAGGCGTTGTACGGGACGAAGAGCTCCTTCTTGCCGACGATCTTCCAGTCGTAGCGCTCGGGGCTGCCGTTGTACATGTCGAACTGATCGGACGTCCGCAGGCCATCGGCCGCGGTGCCCGGATTGTCGAAGGCGACGTTCGGCGCGCGCCGCACGCGGCGCTGGCCCGGGTTGTAGATCCACGCCCGGCGGTTCTCCTTCGCCTGGTCGAGCGTCTCGTGCACGAGCAGGATTTCGCCGGCGAGGCGCGCGGGTGCCACGGTCTCCTGGATGAAGTACAGGATGACGTTGTCGAGGTCCGCTTCCTTGGCGCCCGGCAGCGAGTACACGACGTAGAACTCGTCGTGGAACTTGACCATGTTGTAGCTGCCGTTCGAGGTCACGGCGGCCTGGCCGATCTCGCGCGAGGCGGAGTCCGCGCGGTAGCGAAGCACATGGTTCCAGAAGGGCTCGACTCCCGACTTCGGGATCGGGAACGGGATGCCCTCGACGGCGCCGGTGACGCCGTTGCCGCCGGCGGCGAGCTGGGCCGTGGTCGCGATGCGCTTGGTCGCATCGTAGATCCGCTGCGGCGAGGCGGCGGAGCGACGCGTCGGGTACACGTTCATGAAGAACGTGTCCTTGTACTGGCGCAGCATCGCCTTGTCGCCCTCGGTCATGCGATCGGCGTACTGCGCGACGTTCGCGGCCGTGATCTTGAAGAGCGGCTTGTCGTTCGGATACGGATCCGGCGCACGACCGGGCGAGGCGAACGTCGGGAATCCTGCCTTCGCAGGCGAGGAGAGGCCGCCGTCCCAGGCCGGGATGGTGCCCGCGGCGTTGCCCGCTTTCTCACCGCCGAGCGGCGTGAGCTCGACGCCGAGGCGCGCCGCTTCCTGCGGGCTGACGGCGGCGCCCGCGACGCCTGAGGTCGCGAACGCGAGGGCGAGTGCGGCGAGTTTTGCGATCTGCATGTGAACTCCTTCCGGATCCGATCGAGGTGCCGGCAGCCTGCCGTCAGAACGAGAACTTGATGGTCGCCGCAACGAAGTCGCGGTCGGTCAGCAGGTTGTAGTGTCCGGCACCGCCGTACTGCGTGTAACTCACATCGAGCTGCCAGCGATTCTCGAGGTCGGCGCCGATGCCGGCCTGGAGCGAGTAGCGCCCTTCGATGAAGTTGCCGCCGGGTCCCGGGCTCGTGCCCTTCACGTCCTGCGAGTAGACGAGGCGCGGGCTCACGTTCCAGGGACCGACGAGGTTCGGGTATTCGAGCTTGCCGAGCGCGACGAAGCCCCAGCTCATCTTGGTCGGGAAGCGGCCCTGCGGCTCGACTTCGCCGAACTGGAGCCCCGCGAGCGCGGCGTTACCGGACACGTTCGTGCCCGGCGTCTCGAAGCGGATGCCCTGGCCGTTCGGGCCGCCGGTCGTGGTGCTCGGCAGGTCCGGGATGTCGGTGACGCCGGCTTCCGCGAGGAGGATCAGCTGCTGGGCGCCGAGCACCTGCGCGAAGGCCTTGGTCGCCGTCATCTGGTACTGCCAGACGTCGTAGCGCCCGAAGCCCTCGATCACCTGG
>CAYNCY010000176.1:0-7554 GCA_964395195.1 uncultured Steroidobacteraceae bacterium | reverse complement strand
GCACAATGTTCGCATGAACTTCCCAACTCCCAAGCGAGCCTCTTAGGCGCGGACCTTTCAGCGTCATGAACGCCGGTAGACTTCCGGTAGACGTCGACGCCAAATTCAGCAGGCGTTTTCCCGCGGAATTACCTGAACCTTCGGCGTCGCCGCCCGATAACCCTGTGTTTTCCCGCAAGAACCCTCGGCTAGCCAACTCTTACGCCTTCTCCCCCACCTGTAACTCCGCGAGTTTGAAGGGAACTCCACAGCCCCCAATGCCGCAGTACCCGTTCGGATTCTTCGCGAGGTATTGCTGGTGGTATTCCTCGGCGTAGTAGAACTCGGGCGCCGGGATGACCTCGGTCGTCGCGAGTCCGTGCCCCGCCGCACGCAGCGCCTCGTTGTAGCTTGCCTTGCTGCGCTCGGCGCTCGCCTGCTGCGCGGCCGAAGTCGTGTAGAGCGCGGAACGGTACTGGGTCCCGATGTCGTTGCCCTGCCGCATGCCCTGGGTCGGGTCGTGCGATTCCCAGAAGACCTTGAGGAGCTCCTCGTAGCTCACTTCTGCCGGGTCGTAGACTACCTGCACCACTTCCGTGTGGCCCGTCCGACCGGAGCAGACCTCTTCGTACGTCGGGTTCGGCGTGAAGCCGCCCGCATAGCCGACCGCCGTCGAATAGACGCCATCGAGCTGCCAGAACTTCCGTTCGGCCCCCCAGAAACACCCGAGGCCGAACACCGCGACGCCGAGGCCCGCCGGAAACGGCGGCACCATGCGGTTGCCGTTGACGAAGTGCCGGACCGGCACCCGCAAGGACTCCGACCGGCCGGGCAGCGCCTCGTCGCGCGCCGGCATCGAGGTCTTGCGATTCTGAAAGAGTCCCATGGGAACCTCCCGTTCGTGGCAGCAATTGTAGTGGATCCGGCTGCGTTTGCCGGCGTCCGACCCTCGCGTATGCTCGAGGAAGAGGTGGAGCGCCGACATGATCTCTGGCATCGAGTGCGTAACGCTGGGTATCCGCGATCTGGAGGCGGCCCTCAAGCTGTTCAAGGACGTCTGCGGCTTCACGATCGAGTCGGACACCCGCGCCTCGGTGAGCCTCCTGTCGGTCTGGGGACTGCCGCCGTACGAGGACGTGCGGCTGGTCGAACTCTCCTGTGACGGCTATGCCTTCGGGCGGATCCGCCTCGCCGTGTTCCCGGAACGGCTCGGCGACGTTACGCGGCGCGACCACGGCGACGGAGCGCGCGATCGCCCGACCGATGTTGGGCCGAAGGCGCTCGATCTTTACGTCGCAGCGCCCCTCGATGCCGCCATCCGGGTGCTCGGAGCGGCCGGATGCGGACTCCGCGCGGGCCCCATCCGTTTCACCGTCCGCCACTCCGAGACCGAGGAGGCGATGCTCACGGGGCCCGCCGACACGCCGCTCCTCCTGATGGTCGGTCATCGCCACCCGAAACGTGCGCAGCGCGCCGTACCCGACCGCGGTCGCACCGGCGAGGTCGCGACGGTCTCGGTGGTCGTCGCGGACCTTGAGGCGACACGCCGTTTCTACGTCGCGGGTCTCGGGCTCCGGGCCGACGACATCGACGATGAGCTCAAGGACGACGAGCGCGTGCGCGCGTGCCGGCTCTTCGGGGTCGCCGAGGACACGCGCGTGTCGATGATCCTGTTCCGCGATCCCGCGCAGCCGAGCGGCAAGGTGCTTGCGATCCACTTCCACGAGCGCACGACGGGCGAGCTCGCGACGCCGATGCGTCCGGGGAACGTCGGCGTCAGCCTCTTCAGTACGCGGTGCGCGAACCTCGAGGAATTGAGGGAGCGGCTGCAGGCCGCGGGGCTCGCCGCGCACCTGCCGATCCTGCACGTCGCGCTCGGCGATGGCATGCCGGCGCGGGTGATGCTGACCCGCGGTCCGAACGGGGAACTCTTCGAGTTCATCGAGCGCTGAGCGCGCTCGACGGATCAGGGCTTCGGGCTGCCCGCAGGCGCGTCGGTCGTGACGGGCGATGAGTACGGATCGAACGCGGGATTTGCCTTCGCCGCCGCGCGTTCGCGCGCATCGTCTTGCTGCCGACGCTGCGCCCTGAGGCGCTCGGACTCCGCCTCGCGCTCACGGTTGATCCTCTCGTCCTCGGCAACGCCACGCCGGTCCTGCGCACGGCGCGCGTTCGCACACTCGACATCCGTGTGCTTCGCGACCTTGTCGGCATCGCACCGCGCGAGGAGTCCCTGCAGTACCGCCGGATCCTCGGCCAGATCGTCGACCGAGCGCGTCTTGGGCTCAGGGCCGCCGCAGCCGAGGACGATCAGCGTAGCGAGTACACCCACAGTCAACTTCATGTTCGATCCCTATGGCACTCGGCCAGCGCACCCCGGCCCATTGCGTATGGTAGGAAAGCCCGGCCCGCGCGCCTATCCGCACTCTGTGACGCCGTTCACGAATCGCGCGAGTCGTACTGGCGCCCGGCACACCGATGAGCGAAAGAGCGACACGTTCGCGTCAGACAACCCGCGCCGGCTCCGGCCGGTCGCGGCAAGCCTCTGAAGCTGTCGAATTCCCGTCAAATCACCGCGCCAGGGACGTCCGGGGCTTCCCTGCGCCGGTCCGATTCGCTACCGTCGCGGCACCAGCGAGGCCCCATGAACATTGCCAACGAACAGAACCTGAACGGCGGCCCGACGCCGACCGTCCGCCCCTATGGAATCCGCGTCAAGCTGCGGACGGGTGACCCGTTCCGGCGGCTGCTGGGGGACGACTGGCAGAAGCTGCACTGGTACGCGACGGCGCGTGAGCGGGACGGCGCGCTCACCGACATGGCGCGTCGCCACGAGTTCTCGCGCATCGGTGATGAGCCGGCGCTGCATTTCGAGAAGGTTGAGCGACTCGCCGAAAGCCGCGCCCGCTAGCGCTCGCGCGGCGTCCCGGGACCGCTAGGCCCGCCGCCGAGCCACCCTCGGCACCTGCTGCGTGATGCAGTGGATGTTGCCGCCGCCGAGCAGGATCTCGCGCGCGGGCACACCGACAATCTCCCGGTCCGGAAACACCCGCTTGAGCACGGTTGCCGCCGTTGTATCGCGCCGGCGATCGAGGAGCGGCATCACGACACGCCGGTTCGACAGGTAGAAGTTCACGTAGGAGCCGGCCAGGCGGTGCCCGCCCTCGCGCGCCGCGGCGGCAGAGCCCGCATCGACGCCGGCCGCCTCCTCGTCCGTCATGTAGAGCGGTCCCGGCTGGAGGAGCTTGTGGACCTTGAGGCGCCGCCCGCGCGCATCGCGCGCGCCGACGAGTCGCTCGTAGGCCTCGCACGAGACCTCGTATTGCGGATCGCGGCGGTCGTTCGTCCAGGTGAGGCACACCTCGCCCGGCGCGCTGAAGCACGCGAGATTGTCGATGTGCCCGTCGGTCTCGTCGTTGACGACTCCGCGTCCGAGCCAGATCACGGTCGTGATTCCGAGGTACTCGGCGAGCAAGCGCTCGAGGTCGGAGCGCGTGAGCGTCGGGTTGCGGTTGGGATTGAGGAGGCACTCCTCCGTCGTCAGGAGCGTCCCCTGCCCGTCCACGTGGATCGAGCCGCCTTCGAGCACGAGGGGAGCCGCGTAACGGTCCGCCCGCTCGGCTTCGCAGACTTTGCCGGCGACGGCGGCATCGCGGTCCCACGGGAAGTAGAGGCCCTTCGTGAGACCTCCCCAGGCGTTGAACTGCCAGTCGACCGCGCGCCGCCGGCCGCGACGGTCGGTGACGAAGGTCGGGCCGACATCGCGCATCCAGGCGTCGTCGCTCGACATCTCGAGCACACGGACCTTGGCCGGGAGCCTGGCGCGAGCGTTCCGGTACTGGCCGGCGGACACCGCGACGGTGACGCTCTCGGTCGCGGCAATCGCCGTTGCAACCGCGGCGAATGCCGCCTGCGCAGGTTTGGCGCCGAGGCGCCAGTTGTCGGGACGCTCGGGCCAGATCATCCAGCAACCGTCGTGCGGGCTGAACTCCGCCGGCATCCGGAAACCGTCATCGACGGGAAGAGACTTGAGCGTCGCGGACATGAGACCTCCGCGCGCGAGTCTAGCAGCCGGGCGCGAGGCCCTCAGGCGAGCTGCAGCGCCCCGATCGCGATTGACGCACCGAGCGCGGCGCCGACGACAACGTCGCTCGGATAGTGGAGCCCGAGCACCACGCGCGAGGCCCCGACCAGCATCGCGAAGGGAATCAGCACCCAGCCGAGCACCGGGTAGTAGCTTGCCGCGATCCACGTGAAGGACACCGCGTGCAGCGTGTGTCCCGACGGGAAGCTGTAGCGATCGAGCGGCGCCGTGCCTGCGAGGATCCGCTCGAAGGTGATGTACGGCCGTTCGCGGACGAGTCGCGACTTCAGGACCTTGTAGAGCGCCCAGCCGAGCACGCCGGCGCCCGCCATCACGAGTGCGGGCTTGAAGCCCGCCGCGCCGTTCCAGGCGACGATCGCGAGCGCGAGCACGTACCAGATCACGCCGTCACCGAGCCGGCTGACGGTGCGAAAGAGGTCGCGGACGGCATTGCGGCGGCAGCTGCGGTTGAGCCGCTCGCAGAGGCTGAACTCGAAGGCATCGAAGCGCTCGAAGAGGCGCGACTCGTGGCGGACGTACATGGCCCGGCTCCCGTGACGCGTAATGACGCTACGCTCCGAAGACTGATCCTGGATTGGGTCAGCGCCGTGACCCTCGTGTGACTAAATTATGAAAATCAGTGGTTTACCGCCGATTTGAGAACGTCGTCGCAGGATTGAATTCGACTCATCCGGGGAGCCCCTCTGGGAGGCCGCGCGGCGGGAGACTCCGCTTCGCGTGCCCTCAGCGCTGCCTGCCCGACGACTGCGCAGGCACGAAGCGCGCGTGCATGAGCCGCGCCCTGAATCGCGAGGTGGTCACGCACTCGACGGCCGGCGCCGCCAACCCCTCGTGATAAAATCGCTTTTTCCGCGAATGGCCGTCGGGCCGAGCACCTGGGAGCAAGTTTCAATGGCGACAGCGACGATCACCGTGCCGGCCGGTGGCCAGAAAATCACGATCAAGGACGGCAAGCTCTTCGTGCCGGACCAGCCGATCGTGCCGTTCATCGAGGGAGATGGGACGGGACCGGACATCTGGCGCGCGAGCGTGCGCGTGTTCGACGCCGCGGTCGCCAAGGCCTACGGCGGGCGCCGCAAGATCCACTGGATGGAGGTCTACGCCGGCGAGAAGGCGAACAAGCTCCTCAACACCTGGCTGCCGGACGAGACCGTCACCGCGTGCCGCGAGTACCTCGTGTCCATCAAGGGCCCGCTAACGACGCCGATCGGCGGCGGCATCCGCTCGCTCAACGTCGCGCTCCGCCAGCTGCTGGACCTCTACGTGTGCCTGCGGCCCGTGCGCTGGTTCAAGGGCGTGCCCTCGCCCGTCAAGTCGCCCGAGAAGGTCGACATGGTGATCTTCCGCGAGAACACGGAGGACATCTACGCCGGCATCGAGTTCGAGGCGGGCACCGCGGACAACAAGAAGTTCCTGGAGCTCTTCCAGCAGGCCTTCCCGAAGCAGTACAGCAAGATCCGCTTCCCGCTGACCTCGGGTATCGGCATCAAGGCCGTCTCGCGGGAAGGCACCGAGCGCCTGTTCCGGGCGGCGGTCAAGTACGCGATCGACAACAAGCGCAAGACCGTGACGATTGTCCACAAGGGCAACATCATGAAGTACACGGAAGGCGCGTTCCGCAACTGGTGCTACGCGCTCGCCGAACACGAGTTCGCCAGCCAGACCTACGGCTGGGAACAGTGGGAGCGGACCAAGGCGGCGAGCGGCGAGAAGGCCGCGAATGCCGAGCAGGACGCCGCCAAGAAGGCCGGCAAGGTCATCATCAAGGATGCGATCGCGGACATCACGCTGCAGCAGGTGCTGACGCGTCCCGATGAATTCGACGTCATCGCGACGATGAACCTGAACGGCGACTACCTTTCCGACGCCCTCGCCGCCCAGGTTGGCGGCATCGGCATCGCGCCCGGCGGCAACGTCAACTACGTGACCGGACACGCGGTGTTCGAGGCGACGCACGGCACGGCGCCCAAGTACGCGAACCTCGACAAGGTGAATCCGGGCTCCGTGATCCTGTCGGGCGAGATGATGCTGCGCTACATGGGCTGGACGGAAGCCGCCGATGCGATCATCACCGCGATGGATCGCACCATCGCCGCAAAGACGGTGACCTACGACTTCGCGCGGCTGATGGAGGGCGCGCGCGAGGTGAAATGCAGCGAGTTCGGCGACGAGCTGATCAAGCACCTCTGATCCGCGCGTGACGAGCGAGCCGCCCGCGGAAGCGACGCTCGCGCGGGACTGCGCCGCGGAGGCGGTCGCGGCGTTCGAGCGCTACAACGCCGACTTCCGCGCGATCACGAGGCGGGCGCCCGCGCGCTTCGAGGAACGCGACTGGCAGGGAAGCCAGCGCGACGCCGTCGAACGCATCGACCTCTACGGCCGGCACGTCGAGCACACCGTCGCGAGCTTGAAGCTCAAGCTCGGTGCGGACGCGCTCGACCGGGACCTCTGGGCCTCGATCAAGGCGGCGTTCACCGCCTTCATCGCGGCGCTTCCGGACGCGGAGTTCCGCAAGACCTTCTTCAACTCGCTGACCCGCACGTTCTTCGGGACGATCGGCGTCTCGCCCGAAATCGAGTTCGTGGCGCTCGATCTCGACCCGCTCGCCCGGGTCGCCGAGTACGACTTCCTGACGAGCTACGCGAACCGCGGGTCGCTGCGCCTCCTCTTCGAGGAGGTGCTCTCCGACTTCCACTGCAAGGCGCCGTGGCGGGACTTTGATCGCAGCGTCCAGCACGTCGCCGACGAGGTTGAGCGGCACGTGGCGACTCTCGGCGAACGCCGCGGCGCCACGCACGTCGAGATGATACGGCCGGCGTTCTACCAGATGACGCGCGCGTACCTCGTCGGACGGATCGTCGGCCGCGACTGGCACGCGCCGCTCGTGATCGCCCTCAAGAACACCGAGCGCGGCGTCCTCGTCGATGCGGTCATGACCACCGACGCCGACGTCTCGATCCTCTTCAGCTTCACGCGCTCGTATTTGCACGTCGACCTCGAGCGGGTCGGCAAGGCGGTACTCTTCCTCAAGCAGCTGATGCCGCAGAAGCCGGTCAGCGAGCTCTTCACCGTGATCGGCCGTGCCAAGCAGGGCAAGACCGAGCGCTTTCGCGAGCTCTTCCGGCGCCTTAAGGACACGACCGACCGGTTTGTGCTCGCCCCGGGCGAGCGCGGGCTCGTGATGGTCGTATTCACGCTGCCCTCCTTCGACGTCGTCTTCAAGCTGATCCGCGACCACTTTCCGGTGCAGAAGAACATCGTGCGCGCGGACGTGCTGCGCAAGTACGAATTCGTCTTCAAGCACGACCGCGCGGGCCGCCTGGTCGACGCCCAGGAATTCAAGCGCCTGCGTTTCCCGCGCGGCCTGTTCGAGAAGACCCTGCTCGACGAATTGCTGTCCGAAACCGCGGGCTCCGTGCACGAGGACGGCGACGACCTCATCATCGATCACTGCTACATCGATCGGCGCA
>CAYNCY010000175.1:0-7615 GCA_964395195.1 uncultured Steroidobacteraceae bacterium | reverse complement strand
TCGAACAACGGGCGCTACATCACCTCGAGCCTGCTCGACCTCGACAGCGGCAACTCGCTCAACGCGTTCCGCTGGGACGCGCAGCACGGGTGGCTCCCGGTCACGCCGATCGGCGCGTGCGGGACGGACACGAGCGCCCCCTTCGCGGTCGACGACCACGGGTCCGTGTACGGCGTTGCGTACCAGACGTGCAACGCCTATTTCGCGTTCCGTTGGGATCCGCACGCCGGCACCGTGCAGCTGCGAAGCCCCGGCTTCAAGCTCGACGGGACGCCGGTCAACACCCGCGTGAACCAGGTGTCGGCGAACGGCGAGACGCTGGTCGGCTGGCAGGAAGATCCGGTGGAGGGAATCTGGGAAGGCGTCGTCTGGAATCACGGGATTCCGAGCCTCGTCGTCGATTCCTCGACCGGGCAGCTGGTCGATGAGGTGACGGCGGTCAGCGCCGATGGAACCCTGATCGGGGGTGCGCTCCTCGACTCCGGACAGGGCATCGTCAACGGATACCAGCGGCGGGCGCGCGGCGGCGCGATGCGCTACGTCTCGCCGCTGCCGGGCGACGCCTCACCCGCGGCGCCAGCGGCGATGTCCCGGGATGGAACCGTCATGGCGGGCTTCAGCGGCAACCCGTTCCTCAGCTTCAACCCGGGACCGTTCCTGTGGACCCGCGAGCTCGGTACGGTGAATCTCGATGACTTCGTCCGGAGCCAGGGCACTTCCATCGAAGAGTGGTACAGCCTGTGGGAGCCGACCTCGGTGTCGGACGACGGCAAGACCATCGCCGGCTGGGGATACGGGTTCCTGGGACCCGCCGGCTGGGTGCTGAAGATCAACGAGGTGCGGGTCTGCCACACCGATTCCCGCAGCAACAGCAAGACAGCCGGCGCAACGCTCTCGGTCGACTTCCCCGGGGAATTCGACCGGCACCTGGCGCACGGCGACACGCTCGGTCGCTGCCCCTGAAATCTCTCCTCCCGTGGCTGCGCCGCGAAAGCGCAGCGACGGGAGGAGGGGGGCCGCCGGGTCGACCCGTGGACCCAGTAGCCGGTGGCGCGCGGGAACAACGTCGTCTGCCGAGTTCATCGGGACGGCTGCCAGTCTCGAGGGCAGTCGCGCCCCGAAATCGCCGCCGTGCCGATTCGATGCGCGAGCCTCGAACGATCCTCCGGCCCTGACGGAACCACAGCCAGTCGGAAAGGCACCGGGAGCACCCCCCCTCCGGACGCTGGCTCGCTAGCGAAGCGCTGCTCGCACCGATGCCTGTGCAACGTCTACCGGGCGGCCGCGATCAACCCGAGGCCTCGGTCGCCGATCGCCGCCGCCCGGGCGGTGCGTCCTCCTGCTCCGAGTGCCGCGCCTGGGCCCGCAATTGCCCGGCCAGCAGTGCGCGAACGTGACTGGGCAAGCCGTTCAGGACCGGGATCAGATCGGCGCTCGCGACCGGCCTCGACAGCAGGTACCCCTGAACGTGCATGCGCGAGTATCCGCTCAGCATCGCGAGCTGCTCGGGCCGCTCGATTCCCTCGGCCGTGACCTCGAGATCCAGGTTGCCGCAGAGGTCGATGATGGCGCCCGCAATCGCGCGGGAGACGTCGCTCGTGTCGACGCTCGCAATCAGGCTTCGGTCAAGCTTGACGCGTGACAGCGGCAGGAGCTCGAGCGACGAGAGGGACGAATAGCCGGTTCCGAAGTCGTCGAGCGCGATGGTGATGCCGTTCGCGTGAAGCTGCCGCAGGATGTCAATCGTCGCGGGTCCGGTCTGCAACACGTTTTCGGTCAGCTCCAGCTCGATGCAGGAAGGCGGGAGTCGATGATGGTGGAGCAGGTCGCACACGCGATCGACGAAGCGCGTGTCGAAGAGCTGCCGCGGGGACACGTTGATCGCCACCCTGACGTTGGGCCACGCGCCGTGGTACCACGCGGCGGCCTCGCCAATTGCCGTGCGCAAGACCCAGTCGCTGATATCGAGAATCAGGCCGGATTCCTCCGCCACGCCGAGAAAGTCGCCGGGCGCCAGGAGCTCTCCGGCCGGCGTTCTCCAGCGCAGGAGTGCCTCGACCAGAGTCGGTGTCCGCGATCGAAGGCTCACCTCCGGCTGGAACACCAGTTCGAGTTCACCGAGGTCCACCGCGCGTCGTAACCCTTGCTCGGTGGTGAATTTCGCGACCGCTGCTTCAAGGAGGTCGGGAGTAAACATCCTGAGCTGGCTTCGTCCGAGGGCCTTGGCGCGAAACAGCGCCGCATCCGCGGCGCGCAGCAGGGCGTCGGCGCTCTGTTCGTCGTCCGGGTAGACACTGACGCCGATGCTCATGCTGATCTTTATCTGACGGTCATTGACGTCCAGCGGCCTCTGAAATGAGCGGCACGCGGTGGCACCTGCTTCGGCGATTGCGGCCGCACTCGGGGCCGCGAGGTAGACGATCGCAAACTCATCGCCGCCGAGGCGAGCCGCAAATCCAACCTGGCGGGCCGACTCGCGCAGGCGCTCGGCAACGCCCTGGAGAGCCCGGTCACCGAATCCATGCCCCATGCTGTCGTTCAGGTTCTTGAAGTTGTCGATGTCCAGCAGGTACACACCGACACGCAGGCCCGCCTTGGCCGCCTCCGCGAGTGCCTGGGTCAGGCGGACGATGAGCAGGCGGCGGTTCGGCAGTTCCGTCAGCGGATCGTGATCTGCGAGGTGCTGGAGCGCCCGGGTCCGCTCCTGCACGGTTGCCTCGAGCTGCGCCTGGTGGGCGTGTGCGGTGACGTGAGCCGCCGCCACCTGCCGGGCCATGTCGTTGAACGCGACCGCGAGGACGTCGAGTTCTCGTATCCCGCCGCGCGCGACTTGCACCGGGCCACCGGCGCTGAGTCGTCGCGTCCCTTCCACGAGACGGCGAACGGGACGGACGATGCTGAGAATCGTCGAGACCGTCGTAACGAGCATGGAAACGAGAACGAGTGCCGTGATCCACGCCACCCACTCGCGCGCGCTCGCCGCGGGCCGGCGCGGTGGCGTCGGGCCGGATTCCGGAGCCGACAGGCTCGTCGTCGCGGCGATCGATGTCGCCGTGCCGGGCTGCGACGTGGCGGGAGAACGCCCGATCGCGAGCGCATGGCTGCGCACCCACGACAGCAAGTCATTGCGATCGCCTGCGAGCCTTCCGAGTGCCTGCTGCAAGTGCTCGGACGCGACGACGACGGAGGCGCGTTCCGCGACGAGATCGTCGAAGCCCGCCCGCAACTCCGCCTCCCAGGCGTCACCCTGCGACCGTCGCAGGCTGCTCGCGTTGCTTCGCAGCAACGCGTCGAATCGGGCCTCGCTCGCGACAATCGCCGTGGAAGGCCGCGAGCCGCCAACCGCGCTGGCGATCATCGGTCCCGACTGGCGCTGGATGTCCTCGAGGCAACGGCTGAGGTCGATGAGGTATTCGCGCGCGACCACGCGGCCGAAGATCTTCCAGCTCCGGTCGATGGCGCCCTTGAGCGCCATGTCGATCGCAGCCAATCGCTGGCCATACGCCTCGAAGAGGTCCCGCCGCGTATCCGCCAGGTGGATCGCGACGGCCGCTTCGCCCCGATACGTTCCCGCGAGGTGCGACAGTTCGCGGCGTTGGGCGCTGTCGCCGGTGCCCTCGGCCAACGGATAGGTTGCGATCCCCTCGACCAGGGAGCGCAACGCGCGATCGACCGCGACGGTCGCCTCGATGCCGTTGCGCGAGACCCGGTCGCGCACCACGCGGTCCGCGTCCGCCAGCGCCGCCACAAACGCGTCGGCCTCTGCCTGCGGCGAGGAGGCACCCGACACGCCGCGGCCCTTCAAAACGCCATCGACCCCCGGCACGCGGCGAGCATCCTCCGCACGCTGGTGGCTCGTCTCGATGATCGATGTGCCGTGCTCGGCGATCAGGTTGGCGACGATCGCGAGCACGATAACGGCGAAGAACGCGAATCCGAGGCGCGGCGCGATGCCGAGCCGTAACCGGGTCTTCGTTCCGACCCAGTCGCTCGTCGTGGCGGAGCGCAGCGGCAGATTGGTCGATTCGG
Organism: uncultured Steroidobacteraceae bacterium; assembly: GCA_964395195.1. Classification (GTDB taxonomy): domain Bacteria; phylum Pseudomonadota; class Gammaproteobacteria; order Steroidobacterales; family Steroidobacteraceae; genus CAIKZZ01. The sequence goes on along the minus strand of CAYNCY010000175.1, from coordinate 3,586 downwards.
GCATCTGGCCAAACTTCCTGGGACTCTAGGCAACCCGGCGTGGCCCGGCGCTTCCATGGTGCTCCAACCGGCCGGGGAAACTGTGCAGGTCATCTCACTCGCGACCGCGCAAACGAGCGGCGACACTCGGAATAGGGGAACGGCCGTTGACTTCCATCCGCGGCTTTGTTCGGTATCGCACATATGCAGGCGTGCGCCCGGCGGTATCCGTGTTCGAGGCATCCAACCCGAGGATTGAGGACTGCTGCCCGACGAGCGCCGGAGGCCGGACGCGAAGGGATTTCAGACGTACCCGTTGTTCCGGCGCCCGTCCGGCTCGGGTGATGCCGCTGCTCGAAGCGGCGGTCACGCGCGGCGCAGGGTTGGAATGACGAGGCTAGGTGCGCCAGGAAACCGACAGAGTCGTGGGAGACGCGTACTTCATAGGCTCGGCGTGACGGTTCTCGTGCGCCGACGGTCGACGGGCGGGGCCCGCCAGCCCGCGAGCTCATGGCGAGGGCCGCTGTCGACCGGTTCGCACCCGCCCAACGCTGACCCACCGAGACATTCCCCATGACTCCAAAGAATTCCCACAAGGTCATCGCCGCCGTCGGCATGGTCGTCGTCATTGCCGTCGCCGGCACGGTATTCGCCCTGCGTTCCAGCCACACGGCTCTCGCCCTCGCGGTCCTTCCGCCGGCCGCGACAGTCGCGGAGGCGCCCGCCGCCGTGCCCGAGGCGCCGGTCCCGGTGGCGGCCGAGCCCGCCCCGGTCGCCGAGGTTCCCGCGCGCACGGCTGCCGTGGCTCAAAACGACATCGCCGCGATCAATGCCGCGCAGCGGGCTGCCCGCGTCGCCACCGATCCGGCCCCCGCCCGCAAGCGGCGCTTTGCCGAGGAGCCCAACGACGCCGTCGCCGCCAGCCGCGCTCCCGCACCGAGCGAGATCGTCGTCGCCGACATCCCGAGTCGCACGGCGCGCGGCGACGTGCTGACGATGCCGGAACTGACCCGCGACCCGGGCGCGACTGAGGTGGCAATCGGCACGAGCAGCGATATCGGCGCGTCCGACAGCCAGATCACCGCCGACGTCAAGACCGCCATCGCGAGTGACAGCCTCGGCAAGGACTCGAGCATCGGCGTGACCACGACGCGAGGCGCCGTCGTACTGACCGGCAGTGCACCGACGCAGGTCGCGATCGACCAGGTCAAGGATGTCGCCGGCAAGGTCAAGGACGTCAAGAGCGTCGACGCGACCGGGCTGATTCTCGCGAGTCTCTAGGGACCGCCGACCCTCGGGTTCCGGCGCCGGTGAGCGACGGAACTTGAGGGTGGCTCTGCGTGGGCCCGCGCACCGCACCGTGCGCCGTCCATGAACCGCCCCCGATGCGCCGCTAGCGTTGCGCGGCCCCGCCGGGCGGCGCGCTCGGGGTCCACTTCCAGTTGCGAACCTCGGGCATGTCCTCGCCGTGCTGCGTGATGTAGCGGCCGTGTTCGACGAGCTTGTCCTTCAAGGCCTGCTTCAGGTACACGCCGCGCTCCCCGCACTGCCGCACCCGGTCGATGGTGTCCATCACGAGGTGGAAGCGGTCGAGGTCGTTGAGCACCGTCATGTTGAACGGGGTCGTGACCGTCCCTTCCTCCTTGTAGCCACGGACGTGGATATTGCGGTGATTGGTGCGTCGGTAGGTCAGCCGGTGGATCAGTGTCGGGTAGCCGTGGAACGCGAAGATCACCGGCACGTCGCGCGTGAAGATCTCATCGAACTCCGCGTCGCTCAAGCCGTGCGGGTGCTCGGAGGAGGGCTGCAGCTTCATGAGGTCGACGACATTGACGACGCGGACCTTGAGATCGGGCAGGTGCTCGCGGAGGATCGAGACGGCCGCGAGCGTCTCGAGGGTCGGCACATCGCCCGCGCACGCGAGCACGCAGTCGGGTGGGGCGCCCTGGTCGCTGCTCGCCCACGGCCAGATGCCGATGCCCTCGACGCAATGCGCGACTGCCTCGTCCATCGTCAACCACTGGGGCGCCGGGTGCTTCCCGGCAATCACGACGTTGATGTAGTGGCGGCTCCGCAGGCAATGGTCGACGACCGACAGCAGGCAGTTGGCGTCCGGCGGCAGGTAGATCCGGACGATCTCCGCTTTCTTGTTGGCGACGTGATCGATGAACCCGGGGTCCTGGTGCGTGAACCCGTTGTGATCCTGCCGCCAGACGTGGGAGGCGAGGAGGTAATTGAGCGAGGCGATCTTGCGCCGCCACGGCAACGTAGAGCTGACCTTCAGCCACTTTGCGTGCTGGTTGAACATCGAGTCGACGATGTGGATGAAGGCCTCGTAGCAGTTGAAGAGGCCGTGCCGCCCGGTCAGCAGGTAGCCCTCGAGCCACCCCTCGCACTGGTGCTCGCTCAGCATCTCCATCACGCGGCCGGTCCGCGCCAGGAACTCATCGTTCGGCGCAGTGGCGGCGTCCCACTGGCGCGCGGTCGCCTGGAAGAGCGCCTCGAGACCGTTCGACAGCGTCTCGTCGGGTCCGAATACGCGAAAGTTCCGCGTCTCGGCGTTCCGCTTCATGAGGTCGCGAAGAAAAGGTCCGAGCACGTGCGTGTCGCCGACGCCAGCGGCGCCGCGGACCGGTACGCTCGCCGCGTAGTCGCGAAAGTCGGGCATCTTGAGGTCGCGGAGGAGCCGCCCACCGTTCGCGTGCGGATTGGCGCCCATGCGGCGGTCGCCCTGCGGAGCGAGTTCGGCAAGCTCCGGGTTGAGACGCCCTTGTGCGTCGAAGAGCTCCTCGGGCCGGTAGCTCCGCAGCCACTCCTCGAGCAGGCGCAGGTGCTCCGGGTTGGTGGCGGGCGCGGACAGCGGGATCTGGTGCGACCGAAACGTACCCTCGATCGCGAGCCCGTCGACGACCTTCGGGCCGGTCCATCCCTTGGGGGAATCGAGGACGATCATCGGCCAGCGCGGCCGGGTGGTATCGCCACCGGTCCGGGCGCGCTTCTGCAGTTCCTTGATCGACGCGACGACGGCATCGAGCGTCGTCGCCATCGCCTCGTGCATCAGTGCCGGATCGTGGCCTGCCACGAAATAGGGCGTCCATCCGTAGCCCCGGAGCAGCTGCTCGAGCTCCTCGCGCGTGATGCGCGCGAGCACCGTGGGATTCGAGATCTTGTAGCCGTTGAGGTGCAGGATCGGCAGCACCGCACCGTCCGTCGCGGGGTCAAGGAATTTGTTCGAATGCCACGCGGTTGCGAGCGGTCCGGTCTCGGCCTCGCCATCGCCGATGACGCACGCGACGATGAGGTCGGGATTGTCGAAGACCGCGCCGAAGGAGTGGCTCAACGAGTAGCCGAGCTCACCGCCCTCGTGGATCGACCCCGGGCACTCCGGGGATGCGTGACTCGGGATCCCGCCCGGAAACGAGAACTGCCGGAAGAGCCGGCGAAGCCCGGCCTCGTCACGACTGATCTCCGGATAGACCTCGCTGTAGGTGGCCTCGAGGTAGGTATTGGCGACGACCGCGGGGCCGCCGTGGCCGGGCCCGGACACGTAGATCATGTCGAGGTCGTACTTGCGGATGATCCGGTTGAGGTGCGCGTAGACGAAGTT
>CAYNCY010000174.1:0-7628 GCA_964395195.1 uncultured Steroidobacteraceae bacterium | reverse complement strand
GTGAGAATAGAAGCGGAATCGGCACGTGCAGCAGCGTGCGCGATGCCGCCTCGAGTGCCAGCAACGTCAGCGCCACCGACAGGCCCACGGCCAGCGCCGCGCTGATGCCGAGAACAATCGAACCCTCGACGAGAAACGAATTGACGATCGCGCGTCGCGATGCGCCGAGCGACCGCAGCACGCCGATTTCGCGTCGTCTCTCGAAGACGTCGAACGTTGCGCTGCCGACCAGGATCAGTAACCCCAGCAGCGCGGCGGCAAGCGCGATCATCCGCAATACGGTGCCGACCACGCTGAAATGTTCATCGAACGCGTCGCGAATCAGCGTCCGGTCGATGAGTTGTGTTGCCGGCATCTTTGCTTCGAGCAGTTGCCGGTCAAGCGCCTCGCTGACCGCGCGGACGTCGGCCCCTGTCACTTTTACGCGAAGCGCATTGGCCGCGTCCTGCGCGGTGGCGGCCTCGAATCCGGCATAGGGCGCATACAGCGCCATTGCTCCGATCTGGTCAACGACTCCGACGACGCGACTCGAGCTGCGCCGTCCCCGAAAGTCGAGCTCGAGCACGCTGCCAAGACGCACGTCCGGGCGAATATCCAGGACCATCCGCGTGACGATCAGCTCATCACGCGCGTTCGCGGCGGGTGCGCGACCGGCGACGAGGGGAAGCGCGAACAGCTGGGAGTCGGGCGGATAGCCAAGCAGCACGACGGGCTCCGATGTCTCGAGGAGCGGCTGCGCAGACCCGGCGGCGCCAACACGCACCGGCGCACGGCGCCAAGCTTCGGCAACCGCTACGCCCGGAACGGCTCTGGCGACAGCTTCGAGCTGGATGGGCGGCGCCGGTCGCGCCAGCACCACGTCGATGTCGTGTCCTTGCGCCGCGAGGCCGTGATCAATCGCTCCCAGCAGACTGTCGTAGTTATTCTCCGATGCGAGGAACACCGCGCCGCCAATGGCGAGCGTCGTCGTGATCAGTGCGAGTCGCCAGGGCCGCCGTAGTGCATTGCGAAGCGCGTAGGTCCGGCTGACCCGGCCGGGCGCGCGAAGCGCCCGGCCAAGCCGCAGGCGGGACGTCGGCGGAGTGATGCCGGGATCGGCGAGCGCTTCGCGGACCGGCATCAGGCAGGCCCTCAGAATCGGCCAGCCGATGCCGAGAACGATCACGAGACTCATTACTCCGACTGTCCAGGCGAAGCGGGCGCCATCGGCGGCCCAGTCCGTGATGTCGATGTTGAAGCTCGCGGCGTTGATTCTCGCGAGTGAGCGCGCCAGCAGGGTTCCGGCGTAGACACCGATCAGGCCGACCGACAGGAGAACCAGAATCAACAGCGGCAGGTAGGCAAGCCCCACCTGGTGTACGCGAGCGCCCATCGCTCGAAGGATGCCGACCACCCTCCTCTCGCGTCTGACCCACGAGGACGTCAGGTACGCGGCTAACGCGGTCGTGCACGCGAGCGACATCACCGACACCACGGTCAGGACGCGAAGTACCGCCCTCATCAAGAGCGTGTGCGGGTGTGTCGTGGCCAGCGGCTCGACACGCAGCACGTTCATTCCGCGGCTGACGAGGCGATCACGCAGGCGCTCGCCGACATCCCGTGCGTATGCACCGTCAAATCGTTGCTTGAGCCGCACCCACAGCTGGTCGGAATCGACGGCGCCTCCCAGGTGCGCGGCTGTAGCGGGAGTCGCATACGCGTAGATCAGCCGTTCCTGGGTGCTGGGCGCAACCCCGGGGTCGTGCACAAATCCGGCGAGCGGCAGGCTCAACGTCGCGCCACTCGGCATCCGCACGCTGAGCGGGCGCGCATCGGCATTCAGCAGCGAGCGACCGGACTGCTCGATCCAGAGTCCGTCGCGGCGTGCATCGATTGTTTCGGTTGCCCCGTCCGCGTGAATTTGCGCCAGCGTCTGCTTGGCAACGTCCGCAAGCACGGTGATGCGAATAGGCAACCATTGCCCGTTCCCTGCAACGACGCGTCCGGTCAGGATGCGACGGCCTTCCGCGGCCGCAACATCCTCGAACGCAGCTGCTTCGGTGATCGCTTCGGGAGAAACATGGTCCAGCCAGAGCGCGACGTCGGGGCTGAGCGCGCGGTCGTAGCTGGTCGCGATCTCCCGTTCCAGGATCGCCCGGGCATTCGTCGCCGCGATCGTGACCGTTGTGCCGACAGCGAGTATCAGCGCCAGGATCCCGAGTTGCAGCGGTCGCGCGCGCGCGTCTCCGAGCGCCTTTCGCCAGAGCAGCTTCACGATGCATTCCGCACGGCCGGTCGGTCCGACGCGACCGCGCCATCCTTGAGCTCGAGCACGCGGCCGGCGCCCTCGGCGATGCTCGTATCGTGCGTAACGATCAGCAGTGTCTTGCCGTTCGCTGACAGTCCTTGGAACAACCGGCCGATCGCCGCCCCGGTATCGCTGTCGAGGTTGCCGGTCGGCTCGTCCGCAACCAGGATCGGAGGATCGTTGGCCAGCGCCCGGGCGATCGCCGCGCGTTGCTGCTCGCCACCGGAAAGCATGGATGGCAGCCGGTCGGCCAACCGCTCGAGATCCACCTGTGCGAGCAGCCCGTGCGCCTGCGCCCGTCGCCGCGCGGCCGGAACGCAGTCACCGAACTCCATGGCCAGCAGAACGTTCTCGAGGACCGTGAGCGTCGGCAGAAGCTGGAAGAACTGGAACACAATGCCAACCGTGCGCGCGCGCCATCGTGCGAGCGCGTTTTCGCTCATGCGTTCGAGCTCGGCTCCCGCCACCCGGACGCGACCCACGGTCGGGCGATCGAGTGCTGCCACCAGATTGAGGAGCGTCGACTTGCCGCTGCCGGACTTGCCGAGAACCGCGACATGCTCGCCCGCTGTCACGCGCAGCGACACTCCCTGAAGGGCATCCCTGTCCTGCCCACCGCGCCGCGAGTAGCGCTTGGTCGCGGCATCGACTTCGATCATCGGGGGTGAGTTCATCGGTGTTCAGCCATGGCTCAGGTGAAAGAGGTCGGAGCCAACGAGATTGCCGGCGCGGTCGAAGATGAAGGTCCTGAGCTTGTTGTCGTCGACCCCGAAGTGAAATCTCGCCTTCGCCGTGCGCAGGCCCGCCGCGACGCTCACCGACTCAACGACAATTCGTTGCGGTCCGCGCATCTGCTCGAGGGCCTGCGCCATGACGTTCGCCGCCTTGGCGCCAGGTGGTAACCCTTCGACCGTGTAGTTCGCCGCCAGACGTGAAGTCAGCAGCGACCCGTCTCGAGCCATGACGGCGGCGGCGAGCGTGCGCAGAAAGCTCTCGACCTGTGGGTCTGACTGAACGCCGGGTGCCGTCGAGACCTCGGCCAGCGTGGCGGGTGGCGGAGCCTTCTGCGCGGGAGGTGCGCCGCCATGAAGCTCGGCAATCCAGTCGCTGATGCCGGCCGAGGCGTGCGGCGAGGCCAGCGCGACGCAGGAGGCGAAGGCGATGGCGAATACGAGGGGCAAATCGCGAGGCGGTCGATGGCGCAAGGGGGTCTCCGCTGGGCTTGATGATCGATTGTTCTGTCTGTACAATAGCAATAAGTTATCGTAAAACAATAAGACGCGCAAATGGATATCGCTGTACCCGTCCGCGTCCTGCGGTTGTGTCGAGTGGTTCGTACGGCCGGCGTGGCATTGCTCGCGATCGTGCTTGCGGCCTATGCGCTGCCAACATTCGCGCCGGGGCTGTCCTTGTGGAATCAGCACTGGGCGCACGTCGCCGCGGTCGGGGGGCTGCCGGTCGCGTGGATCGCCGCTCTCGGTACGGGAGACCGGCTGCTGCTCGCCGCCGTCGCCCTGCCCTACCTGGCGTGCCTGATCTGGGCGTTCGTGCACCTGCACAGGATGCTGCGCGGGTTTGAACGCGGCGACTTCTTCGCCGCATCGACGATCCGGCACTTGCGCGCGTTCGCGGGGCTCATTCTGCTCGCAAGAATTCTCGCGATGGCCGCAGGGCATCTGCGCGTCGCAATCGCGGCGTCACTCCATGAGAGTCTGACGACTCATCCGGTGCTCAACATCACGAGCGACGAGTTGGCGCTCGTCATGCTGTGCACGCTGATCTTCCTGATAGCGCACATGCTCGAGAAGGGCGGCCGTCTCGAGGACGAGAACCGCAGCTTCCTCTGACCTGCACCATGCCGATCATCATCAATCTCGACGTCATGCTGGCGCGAAACAAGACAAAGTCGAAGGATCTGGCAGCGCACGTCGGTATCACCGAACAGAACCTGTCGCTGATCAAGTCCGGCAAGGTCAAGGGCATCCGCTTTTCGACACTTGAGCGGATCTGCGAGCGCCTCAATTGCCAGCCGGGCGACATCCTCGAGTATCGCGCGGAGCCCGTCGAACCGGAGTGACGCGGTACGGACGGCGCCCCTCGTCCGGTTCGCGGGAGTCCCAACCCCTGTAGAAAGAGCTCCCGAAGGGTCGCCCGTGCGTCGCGGGTTCTCCCGCACAGACGATGCGCTGCGCCGCCGCGTTAGCGGGACTCACGCGCGCGCGTAGCGCTTAGCGATGCGGACGCGAGTGGGTCGGGATCGAAGGTGTCCGTCGCGATGGCTGAGGGGCGTGATACGCGCGTCCCGCTCGGTCGCGGCGATTCTCGCCACCGCGCGACGGTCCCACGCGATACCCGGGACCCCAACCGCCGTAGTCGTACCCGTACGGCTCATAGAATCCGACGCCGTAGGAGACATCGACCGAGTCGTCGTAGCGGCCGCCGCCACCGACGCTGGCGACGCAGCCGGTCGCGACTGCAATTGCCACGGCAGGACCGATCACGAGCAGGCGCACCGACTTGAATGGAGTATTCATTTCGGCTCCACCTTGGTGTCTGAATCGGTCCACTCCATCAGGCCGAAGGGCGCACCGGCCGGGTCTGCGACGACGGCAACCATTCCGCCGTGCCGATCGAGGTGCGGTTGAACCAGCACGCGGCCCCCGAGGGCGGTCACCTTCGCGGCCGCGCTGGCGGTGTCCAGAACGCGGACGAAGTTGAGCCAATGGGGATGACGATGAGAACCGGCAGGAAGTGTTACGACGCTCGCCCGTGCGTAGTCATCCGTCGACAGGATCAGGTGATCGGCCCCGCCCTCTGTCTCGAGGTCATAGACGTCATAGCCGAGCAGCGTCTGGTAGAACGCGGCTGACGCGTTCGGGTCACTCGCCAGCAATGAACTCCAGATCCATTCGCCCGGCGCTGCCAGGAAGTCCGCCGGATCGCCGCGGCTCGACGCCAGAACCGCGAACACCGCGCCATCGGGATCCGCGAACACGGCCTGTCGGCCGCGCGACGGGAAGGTCTTCGGCTCAAGCAGCACTTTGGCGCCATGGCCGATCGCGGTCGCCTTGGCGGCGTCGACATCGCTCACGGCGATGAACGTCAGCCACGCGGGCTGACGATGCTCGTCCGGACGGGCGGCCCGACCGAGCACCCCCGCGACGGGTCGGCCATCGAGCGAGGCGACGGCGTACGTCGACGGGCCGGTGGGGACGTCGCGAAACGTCCAACCAAAGAGTGCGGTATAGAATCGCTTGGCTCCCTCGAGGTCCGGTGTCACGAGATCCGCCCAGATCATCTTCCCCACGTGGTGCTCGGACGTCGGTGTCTCTACGACGGACGGGATCTGGTCCGGCGCTGCAAAGGCGGCCGGCACGGGCATCGCCCAAAGCGCTGCCGAAAGACCGATGCCGAGCCACCGCGCGCGGATTCGAAGGGGTGTCGCTGTCATTCGGAGGACTCCACGTTGGCCAACGGCATGCTCGATGAACCGGCCGCGCGCTGTGTGTTCGGCCTGCTGGCGCGCCGATCTATCGTCGGGCGTGCTCTCCCTGACCGTCTGTTCGGTATCGCACTTGGGTCCGCCGGGGGAGCGCAGCCGGCGCCGTGATCTGGCGTGTCCAGCCTTCCCGGCCAATACGACGGACACGCGGCGCCCGGAAAGCCGATGGAGCTCAACGACGTCCCACCCACGCTCCAGGTCTCGAACACTCGCGCACCCGCCGAGCAACGGCATGACCGGAATGGAGACCTCGGCGGCACTTCCAGCGCGACCGGTTCGGAAAGACCGAGCGGAGACGTCCGGCGTCGATAGGGCGACTGCCGGAAGCCCCCCAGTCTCCCTACCAACCAGTGACAGACACTTGGACGACGTACGACAATTCCGGAAGCCAACGAGGGCCGATCGAGACAAGGGAATGACTGTCCGCACAGCCAACAGCAGTCCGGGACTCGCCAGGTGCGTGGCCGTGCCTTGGATCGAGCCGCGGCCAGGGCGGACAATCGCGCGAAGGCGCGAACGCGCCACCCCTGAGGTCATATAGGGCAGCAGCAATGGGCAGGCAGACGCCCCTCTCGTGGCGAGGAGCCGTCGCGTTCGTGTGCGTGCTGGCGCTGCCTGGCATGCAGCAGGCAAGCGCGGACGCCGGGCGTATTACCGCGGGCAGCCTGCGCGCGCCCGCGCGGACAGTCCGAGTCGTTGCCAACGCCGCGTTTACGCCAGGCCGAGATGCCGTCGAAGCCCATGCGACGTTCGTTGGAACGCTGCGATTGGCCGAGACGGAGATGACCACTCAGCCTGCGAACTTGTCGCCGCCACCGGGAGCCAGTCGGGATCCGAAGTTCTTTCCGGGCGTCGCCCTGTCCTTTTTCACGGACAAGGGCGATCTCGTGCCTTTCACGCAGGACGTGATCCGGTACGGCTCCAGCAATCAGGGGCGCAGCTACTGGGACATCATCGTTCAGCCCGGACGGGTGTGGTCCCAGCGCGGCGATGACGGCTGGTCGCGTGCCGGATTCCCGTTCGCACTCGTGAATTCCCTCGAGGGCGAGACGCACAACGGTCTGGCGACGTTCCTGTACAAGGACGGCCGAGTATCGAATTTGCGATTCCAGATCGTGCAGCAAACGGCGCCGTTCTACATCAAGGACAACTTCGTCGCGGCCGGCCTTGTTCCAACTGCATTTGAGGCCGTCGCGACGGACAAGATTGAGCCGCTGCGAAAGGCCTACGAGGCCAGCCGCGCAGATGCCGTTCCGGTCGCCAGCTGGGACACGCTCGTGGCAAGAGTTGGGCGCGACAAGCTCGCGGGCTTCGATGGCCCGATGCGCAAGGGCGATATCGTCCTCTCCGGGCTCGACTACCAGGGTAAGTTCTATCTGAGGGGCTGCTACGGCGCCGGTGGTCCGCTGCCGTGGTGCGACCGAGCGCGCTTCGGTGTCTGGTCCGCGACCAAGGCGCTTGCGAATGAAACGGCACTGCTGCGGCTCGCCGAGAAGTACGGTCCGGCGGTGTTCAAGGCGCGGATTGCCGACTACGTGCCGGAGGCCAGGGACACCAGGGGCTGGCGCTACGTTACGTTCGACGACGCCATCAACATGGCGACCGGGATCGGAAATGGCACCACGGTGCGGGAGCCGAACCAAATCCTCGACGGCTATCTTGATCCCAGCTATTCGAGGTGGTACGAAGCCCGATCCGCGCACGACAAGGTGGCCGCTCTCCTCGGCGATGGCCACGCGTACCCGTGGGGACCCGGCCAGGTCGCGCGCTACCGCGACCAGGACATGTTCATTCTTGGCGTCGCGATGGACCGCTTCCTGAAATCGAAGGAAGGGCCGA
>CAYNCY010000173.1:0-7656 GCA_964395195.1 uncultured Steroidobacteraceae bacterium | reverse complement strand
GTGTTACCCGCTAGTACCTGAAACTAGTGCGTCTACCAATTCCGCCACCTGGGCACGGTGCGCTTCGGGGCTTGCAAGACCCGGTAGCGAGAGCGCGGAAATCTACGCAGAGCCCATACACCTGTCAATCGACAGTCAGCGCCCCCATCTCGGTGGCGCAGGGTCACAATAGACCCCCCACAGGGCCCCAACCGGGTCCCGGAATTTAACGATGTCAAAGAATCCCCACTGGGAGCGCGCGGACTCGCGCCAGGCGGACGAGGCCGAGCGCTACGCGCGCCCGATCCCGAGCCGCGAATACCTCCTTCAGACGCTGAGCCAGGTGGGCACTCCGCTGACCGCGGACGCGCTGGCGCTTGAGCTCAAGCTCGACGACCCCGGACTTCGCGCCGCGCTCGACAAGCGCCTCGCGGCCATGGTCCGCGACGGGCAGCTCCTCACCAATCGCCGCGCCGAGTACCTGCTCGTCGACAAGGTCGCCGTGCGCACGGGCCAGGTGACCGGCCACAAGGACGGCTTCGGTTTCCTGATCCCGGACGATGGCTCGGACGACCTGTTCCTGCCGCCCGGGCAGATGCGCGGCGTCATGCACGGTGACCGGATCGCGGCGCGCGTCGTCGGCACCGATTCGCGCGGCCGCAAGGAAGGCGCCGTGGTCGAGGTGCTCGAGCGGCGCACCAAGCAGGTCGCCGGACGCTTCCACCTCGAGCACGACGTCGGCTTCGTCGAGCCCGACAACCGCCGCATCAGCCAGCGGGTCGTCGTGCCGGCGCGCGATCGCGCCGGTGCCACCGACGGCGCGCTCGTCGTCGCCGAGATCGTGCAGCCGCCCTCGCGCCATGTCGATGCGATCGGCCGCGTGGTGCGCGTGCTGGCCGAGGAGGGCGTCGCGCGCACTGCGGTCGAACTCGCGATCGCCTCGCACCAGCTGCCGCACGAGTTTCCGGCGGGTGCCGTCCGCGAGGCGCGGCGCTACGGCGGCAGCGTCGATGGCAGCACGCTCGGTGCCCGCACGGACCTGCGCAACGTCGCGCTAGTGACCATCGATGGCGAGGATGCGCGCGATTTCGACGATGCGGTCTTCGCGGAGCCGACCAAGACCGGCTGGCGCCTCGTGGTCGCGATCGCGGACGTGAGCCACTACGTCCGCCCCGGCATGGAGCTCGACGCCGAGGCGCGCGAGCGCGCCACCAGCGTCTACTTCCCGAACCGGGTGCTGCCGATGCTGCCGGAGGAGCTCTCGAACCAGCTGTGCTCGCTGATGCCCGCGGTCGACCGCGCCTGCATGGTCGCGGAGATGAGCGTGAGTCGCGAGGGGCGCGTGACCCGCGCCAAGTTCTACGCGGGGCTCATGCGCTCGGCCGCCCGGCTCACCTACACGCGTGCCGCCGAGGCGCTCTTCGACCGGAACCCGGACGTGCGCGCCGCACTCCCGCCCGCGGTGCTCGCCTCGCTCGAGTCGCTGAACGAGGTCTACCGCGCGCTGCGCCAGCGGCGCGAGGCGCGGGGCGCCCTCGACTTCGAGTCGGCCGAGGTCAAGGTCCTGGTCGGTCCCGACGATCGGGTCGCCGAGATGAAGGCCTACCCGCGCAACGACGCCCACCGCCTCATCGAGGAATGCATGATCGTCGCCAACGTCGAGGCGGCGGGCTTTCTCAAGAAGCACAAGATGCCGGCGCTCTTCCGGGTCCACGCCCAGCCGGACGAGGAGCGGATCACGGAGTTGAAGCGCTTCCTCTCGACCCGCGGACTCCTCCTCGAGACCGACGGCGAGATGCACCCGACCAAGCTCGCCAAGCTCCTCAAGGACGTCAAGGGCCGGCCCGATGCCCCGATGCTGGAGAGCATGATCATCCGCTCGCTCGCGCAGGCGGTGTACCAGCCCGAGAACATCGGCCACTTCGGCCTCGCGCTCGGCGAGTACGCGCATTTCACCTCGCCGATTCGCCGCTATCCCGATCTCCTCGTGCATCGCGCGATCCGCCACGCGCTCGCGGGCGGAACCCCCGAGAGCTTCGAGCACCCGGCGCGGGAGATGGAGGTGCTCGGCCAGGAGTGCTCGCTGCGCGAGCGACGCGCCGACGAGGCCGCGCGCGACGTGGTCACGTTCCTGAAGTGCGAGTACATGCGCGATCGCGTGGGCGATGACTTCCCCGGCATCGTCACCGGCGTCACGGACTTTGGTCTGTTCGTGCAGCTCGAGGGCCTGCAGATTGACGGGCTCATCCACGTCGCGAACCTCGGGCGCGACTACTACCGCTTCGAGGAAGACCGGCGCGCGCTCGTCGGCGAGCGCACGGGCCAGCGCTTCACACTCGGCGATCGCCTCAAGGTCAGGGTCACCCGCGTCGATCCGTCCGAGCGGAAGATCGACTTCGAGCTCCTCGAGCAGACCGAGGCCGCCTACCACCCGCGGAAGAAGCCCGGGAGCAAGGCGCCGGTCGGTGCGACCGCGGGCGGGGGGCGCGCCGGCGGTGCGCCGAAGCACCGCGGCAAGACGTCATCGAAGCGTCCGCGCAAGGGAGGCAAGCGATGAGTGACGAGATCGTCTACGGCCTGCACGCGGTGCGGGCACTCCTCGATCGCCGGCCCAAGGCCGTGCGCCGCGTCATCCTGCAGTCGGGTCGCAACGACAAGCGCATCCAGGAACTGTCGGACCTCGCGCGCAGCCACGACGTCGCCCTCGAGACGCGCCCGGGCGCCGAGCTCGATGCGCTCGCCGGCGGCGGCGTCCACCAGGGCGCGGTCGCGCGCGTCGAGCCCGCCGCGCCGCTCGATGAGGACGAACTCCTGATCCGGCTCGACGGCAAGACGCGGCCGCCGCTCGTGCTGGTGCTGGACGGCGTCACGGATCCCCACAACCTCGGCGCGTGCATCCGCACCGCCGATGCCGTCGGCGCCGATGCCGTCGTCGTGCCGCGCGACCGGGCGGTCGGCCTGACCCCGGTCGTCCGCAAGGTCGCGGCCGGGGCGGCCGAAACGGTCGCATTCAGCCAGGTCACGAACCTCGCGAGGTTCATGCGCGGGCTCAAGGATGCCGGGCTCTGGATCGTGGGCACGGACGGCTCGGCCGAGGCGCTTCACTATTCGGCGGACTTGAAGGGCCCCCTCGCGGTCGTCCTCGGGGCCGAGGGTGGGGGCATGCGGCGCCTGACCCGCGAGCACTGCGATCACGTGGTGCGCCTGCCGATGCTGGGAGCCGTCGAGAGCCTCAACGTCTCGGTCGCGACCGGTGTCATCCTCTACGAGGCACTCCGCCAGCGGGCGGGTGCACCCCCCGCCGCGTGACGGGCAGGGCAGGGATGGGCGCGCCTTGCGCCACCCAGGACCTGCCACTACACTACGCGCCCTCTCGGCTGCCCCTCGGGACCGAAAGTCGTTGTAAGTTCCTGATTCTCCTTGCCGCACGGACCGTCTCAGTCCGGCGGCTCATACCCACAGGGAGTAGACATGAGACATTATGAGATCGTTTTTCTGGTCCATCCGGATCAGAGCGAGCAGGTCCCGGCCATGGTGGAGCGCTACCAGGGCATGGTGACGGCCGGCGGCGGCGCCGTGCATCGCTTCGAGGACTGGGGTCGTCGCCAGCTGACGTACCCGATCGCGAAGGTCCACAAGGCGCACTACGTGCTGCTGAACATCGAGTGCGATGCCAAGGTGCTCGCCGAACTCGAGGGCTCGTTCCGCTTCTCCGATGCCGTGATCCGGCACCTGACCACCCGCGTCGACGCTGCCTTCACCGAACCCTCGCCGATGGCGAAGGCGGGTGAGGACAAGGGCGACGAGGGCGGTCGCGACCGCGACCGTGACGACCGCGATGACCGCGGCGATCGCGGGGATCGTGGCGACCGGGGTGATCGTGGCGATCGCGGTGACCGTGGGGATCGGGGCGACCGTGGCGACCGCGGCCGCGATCGTGACGACCGCCAGCGCGACTAATCAGGAGAACGAATCATGGCGCGTTATTTTCGCCGCAAGAAATTCTGCAAGTTCACGGCCGACGGCGTCGACAGCATCGACTACAAAGATCTCGCGACGCTGAAGAACTACATCACCGAGACCGGCAAGATCGTCCCGAGCCGGATCACCGGCACGCGGTCGTTCTACCAGCGCCAGCTGGCGGAAGCGGTCAAGCGCGCGCGTTTCCTCGCGCTCTTGCCGTACACCGACCAGCATTGACCGAGCGCGCGCCGGGCGCATTCGCCCGGCGCCTGCCGACCATGCAGCGTTTCCTCGACTGGTTGACGGCCTCGCCGCTGCGCGTGCTGACCGCTGCGGCGCTGTTCGCGAGCGTCGGTTATCTGCCGCTCCTGCTGACGTGGCTGCCGGGCGCACTGATCGTGCTGCTGGCGCTGCGCGGTGGGCCCAAGTCGCTCGACCTCACCGCCAGCGTCGTCGCCGGCCTCACGCTCGGCTGGTGCGAGCTCGAGTTCGTGGGCGCAGGCCCCGTGGCGGCTGCCTTGATCGCGATCGGCCTCATCGTGCCACCGCTCCTGGTCGGGCGACTGCTCGCACGCGGCGGGACGCTGTCGCTCGCCTTCCAGCTCGCGACGCTGTCCGCGGTCGGGCTGCTCGTGTTCGTGCACCTCGTGTTGACCGATCCGCCCGGTATCTGGCAGCCGTTCGTCGAGCGCCTGGCGGCCGAGCTCGATCGCTTCGCGACGGCACTGTCGCGTGCGGGCAGCGATGCGCGACTCAGCAGCTCGGACCTCCACGAGATCGCCTCCGCCTTCGTGAACTGGGGCGTCGTGGCGTGGCTTCTCCTGCTCAACACCGTCGTCGCGGCCGCGGTCGGGCTCTACTCGCAGGGCGTGCAGACGCAGTCGGCCGTGCTCGGACCCGCGTTCCGGTCACTGCAGGCCGGTCGCACGCTCGCCGCCGTCGCGCTCTTGATGACCGTGCTCGCGATGACGCTGCACTGGGACTTCGCGAACGATGTCCAGCGGCTCTTCATCGGCGCCTTCGTGCTGCAGGGCCTCGCGCTCGTGCACGCAGCGCGCGAGATTCTGGGATTCAGCGGCGGGTGGGTGTTCGCGACGTATGCGTTCCTCTTCGTGCCGCTCGCGGCGACGCTGGTCGAGGCGGCGCTGGTTGTCGCGGGATTCCTGGACAACTGGGTGCCGCTCCGGGCCCGGCTCGCGGCGATCGCGGCCCGGGGCACGGCGCGACGCGGCTGAGACGGACCGGCAATCGAATTCTCAATGGACCTTAAGAACCTATAGGTGCTTCGATGGAAGTGATCCTCCTGAAGAAAGTGGCGAACCTCGGCAACATTGGTGACCGGGTCAGCGTGAAGTCGGGCTACGGCCGCAACTTCCTGCTGCCGCAGGGCAAGGCGACGCTCGCGACCGTGAGCAACATCGCGAAGTTCGAGGCGCAACGCGCGGATTTGGAAAAGAAGGCGGCGGCGGATCTCGCCTCGGCCGAGAGCCGCGCCGCGGCGCTCAAGGACTTCCGCCTGACCATCGGCGCGAAGGCCGGCAGCGAAGGCAAGCTCTTCGGCTCGATCGGTACGAGCGACGTGGCCGAGGCGCTGACCCGCGCCGGGCACCCCGTCGAGCGTTCCGAGGTCCGCATGCCTGCGGGCCCGATCCGCGTGACGGGCGAGATCGTTCTCACGATCCACCTGCACACGGACGTCAACGTCGACGTCACGGTCCTGGTGGTCGGCGCCGAGTGATTCCAGAGGGGCGGCGGGGGACAACCCCGCCTCCCGTTGGCCGGCGAACTGGGTAGAATCGAGCGCTACGCCCGATTCACCGAGGTAGACAATGGCGCTCGCCGGCACCCCGCGCCGTTCCTCGGAGACCGCCGACGGTCTTCGCCTTCCGCCGCATTCGGTCGAGGCGGAGCAGGCCGTGCTCGGTGGCCTCATGCTCGACGCCTCCGCCTGGGACGCCGTTGCGGACATCGTCCGGGTCGCCGATTTCTACCGTCGCGACCATCAGCTCGTGTTCGAGGCGATCGCCGAGCTCGTCGAGAAGCAGAGTCCCTGCGATGCCGTCACCGTCTCCGAGGCGCTTTCGGCACGCGGCATCATCGATGAGGTCGGCGGGCTCGCCTATCTCGCGCGCCTGACGCGCGACACGCCAAGCGCCGCGAACGTACGCGCCTACGCCGCGATCGTCCGCGACCACGCGCTGCTCCGTCAGCTCGTCACCGCGGGCGGCGAGATCGCCTCGAACGCGCTCGACACCCGCGGCCGCGCACCCTCCGAACTCGTCGAGGAAGCCGAGCGGCGCGTGTTCGAGATCGCCGAGCGCGGCACGCGCTCGCGCGGCGGGTTCCAGTCGGTCAAGGACGTGCTGCCGCAGACGATCGACCGCATCGACACGCTGTCCCAGAACCCGGGCGCGTTCACGGGAGTTCCGACCGGCTACACGGAGCTCGACCGGATGACGGCGGGCCTGCAGCCGGGCGATCTGATCGTGATCGCCGGCCGCCCCTCGATGGGCAAGACGGCGCTCGCGGTCAACATCGCCGAGAACGCCGCGATCGAGCGCAAGATTCCCGCCGCGATCTTCTCGATGGAAATGTCCGCCGAGCAGGTGACCCTGCGCATGATTTCCTCGCTGGGGCGCGTCAGCCAGAGCCAGCTGCGCACCGGTGCGCTCTCGGCCGAGGACTGGCCGCGCATCACGAGCGCGACCGAAGTGCTGTCACAGGCACCGGTCTACATTGATGAGACGCCCGCGCTGACGCCGACCGAGATACGTGCGCGCGCGCGCCGGCTGAAGCGCGAGAAGGGGCTTGGCCTCGTCGTCGTCGACTACCTGCAGCTGATGTCGGTGGCGGGCACGAAGGAGAATCGCGCGACCGAGATCTCGGAGATCTCGCGCTCGCTGAAGGCGCTCGCGAAGGAACTGCACGTGCCGGTGATTGCGCTCTCGCAGTTGAATCGCGCGGTCGAGCAGCGCGTCGAGAAGAAGCCCGTGATGAGCGACCTGCGCGAGTGCGTGACGGGCGAGACGCTCGTCTGCCTCACCGATGGACGGCGCGTACCCATTCGCGAACTTGTCGGGCAGACACCCCGTGTCTGGGCGATGAACGAGCGGCAGAAGCTCATTGCGGCGGATTCCGATCTCGTTTGGTCGGTCGGCGTGAAGCCCGTATTCAAGGTCAGCCTGGCGAGCGGGCGGTCGATTCGAGCGACGGCCAGGCACCGGCTCTTTGGGCGATCCGGCTGGCGACAGGTTGGGGAACTCGTGCGCGGCGACGCGCTGGCAGTTGCGCAGCAGCCGCCTGACGCCGGAGTCATCAGCCGCGCCGGTGCCTTCGAGCCGATCCGAGCGACCGCAGAATGGCTGCGCGCGGCACTGACTTACTCCGCGGCTGCACTCGAC
This sequence comes from uncultured Steroidobacteraceae bacterium, assembly GCA_964395195.1. Taxonomy (GTDB): domain Bacteria; phylum Pseudomonadota; class Gammaproteobacteria; order Steroidobacterales; family Steroidobacteraceae; genus CAIKZZ01. The sequence continues at coordinate 313 of CAYNCY010000173.1, read as the reverse complement.
GTTGGGCCGCCGCCGACGCATGCGTTCGCAGGCGCAGGTGCCGCGCTTCGCGAGCGCTGCGGCAATGGTGCGCGCGTCCAGGGGCGGAGTGAGCCGGCGACATCGCAGCTTCGCTGGGACCGCATCGTTGCCATCGAAGCCGACGGCGAAGAGGAAGTGTTCGACCTCACAGTGCCCGGTCCCGCGAACTGGCTGGCCGACGGAATCGTCAGCCACAACTCGGGCGCGATCGAGCAGGACGCGGACGTCATCCTGCTGATCTACCGCGAGGAAGTGTACGAGCCGAACACGCCGCGCAAGGGCATCGCCGACA
>CAYNCY010000172.1:0-7707 GCA_964395195.1 uncultured Steroidobacteraceae bacterium | reverse complement strand
ATCGCACCCACTGTGGACAGTCCGCCGCCGCGGGACGGACGCGTCCCTACTGCTGCCGCGCCACCCACCCTTGAGGAACGCGAGGCGCGCGCCGCCGAACAGTGGCTCGCGTACCGAAAAGCGCTCGCGGAGGGGCGTGAACCGGAGAAGGGGAGGGAAGTCACGCGCGCACGCGACCTCGGCGCCGAATTCGAGTTTTGAGTGCGCAAGTGCGCCTTCCTCAGGAGGCTCCCGTCATGTACTCGAAAAGCTCCACGCCAAGGGACCAGCCGCCTGCCGCCGCCGCAAACGGTGCGTCGACGCGCGCGAGCACGATGCGCGCGGCGTCATCGCGGGTCAGCGGCATGAACCCCTGTCCGGGTTCGCAGAAGACGTCGTAGTCGCCGAACTTCGTCCCGCAGTGCTCGCAGAAGTTCGCCCAGTAGTACGAGCGCGTGCGCCGCCGTGGCGTCAGCCGGTAGTTGGCGGTGAGCCGGCGAATGCCATCGATCGCGGCAAGATTCACGTAGTCGAGGTAGCAGATCAAAGTCGGCTCGTCGCTCGTCTCCCACAGAACCTCCCCCGTCTCCTCGTCCACGTCGCTGGTCTCGTGGCCGGCGGGAAGCGCGAAGCCGTGGACGCGACTCAGGCCCCTGCAGCGGTGACAGGTCTGCATCGAGGTCGCGACCAGGTAGGACACCGCCCGCACGTTGACGGCGCTCGACGGCGGTAGCCAGCGAGCGAAAGGCGTCGCGTCGCGATCCCCCGGGACGAACCAGACGCGCCGCAAGGAATCCCATCGCGCACCGAGGGTTCGCGCTGCGTTCTTGTCGGCGAATGGAACGGCAAGATCGATACGAAACATCTCCGCACCCCGGGCTCGGCGGGCCACGCGGCCCGGAGCGGAGTATCAGAGGGGGCTGTCGGTCGCGGGATCGACAAATCGATCGCGACGAACCAGTTTTGCGCTCGCGAGCCGCTACAGCACCCGCGCCTTGCGCGGACCGGGACGGTCGGAAAAGCGGACGGTGGCGTCGAGGACCTCGACGTCGATCTGCGCAGGTCGGCCGCCGTAAACCTCGGCTTTGAGCCACTCGCTCTCTTCCTTCGCCGCGGACCTGGGCAAAACGCGGTGCCAGACGCGCCGCTCGGCGTTCCAGCGATAGCCGCGCTCGCGGAGCACGTCCTTCGACTCGAACGGCGAGCCGGTCGCCCACAGGCGCAGCGCCGGTTCCGTTGCCGCCTCGAGCAGGTACTTGAACGGGATCTTTCCCGAGCGGGGCAGCGGACGGCGCAGCACCTCGAGAAGCGCGCGGCAATCGATCTCGCTGCGGTGCGCCTCGTAGAAGAAGCCCGACAGCCAGCCGAGGTATTCGAGCTTCGTGCCGCGAAAGCCCTCCTGCTCCCACGGGACCTGTGCGTACGAGCATCCCCAGGGAAACGCGGCAAAGGCGGGCATGCGTGCCTCGAGAAACGGGCGGTCGAAACCGGCGTTGTGCGCGATGACGAGCGTAGCGCCTGCGGCGAGCGCCGCGACGGCGCCATCGTCGATGCGCTTACCGGCGACCATCGCATCGGTAATACCGTGGATCGCCGTCGATTCCGGCGGAATCGGCCGGCCGGGATCCTCGAGCCCGGAGTAGCTCCCCGTGACGCGGAGGATCGCGCCTGACTCGGGGACATACTCGAAGCGCAGTAGACCGAGCTCGATGACCTGATCCGACTCGTGCCGGGTACCGGTAGTCTCCGTGTCGAGAACCACAGCCACGCCGACGGGTCCGTCGTATGGGATCGCGAAATCATCCGTGATGGCAAGGCGTCGCACGACGCGGTAATCCGCGTCGCCCTCGAGAAGCGCAGCGGCGGCTTCGAGCGCCGAGCGCGAGGTCGTATCGGCGCTGCTCATGCCGGCGCCTTGGCACGAACGAGCGCCATCGCGAAGCCGTCATAGCCCTTGCTGCCGACCGTCTGCACGACGGTTGCCTCGAGCTGCGGGTGCGCACCGAGGAGATCGTAGGTGCGGCGCGTGCCGCGAATCGCACCGTCGGTACTCTTCTCATCGAGGACGCGACCGTCGCGCACGACGTTGTCGACGATGATCAGCGTTCCCGGCCGTCCCAGGCGCACCGCCCACTCGACGTATTGGGGGTTGTTCTCCTTGTCCGCGTCGATGAACACGACGTCGAAGGGTCCCAGACGCTCCGACTCGATGAAGGGCAATGTCTCGAGTGCCCGACCGACCCGGACCTCGACGCGCGCCGACAGTTTCGCGCGCTCGACGTTCGAGCGGGCAACGTCCGCGTGGCTGGAGTCGATCTCGAGCGTCAGCAGGTAGCCGTCTTCCGGCAACGCGCGAGCAAGGCAGATTGTGCTGTAGCCACCCAACGTGCCGATCTCGAGGATCCGCTTGGCGCGCGCGAGCCGCGCGAGCAGTTCGAGCTGCCGGCCCTGCGCGGCCGACACGGCGATCTCCGGCAGTCCCGCCCGGTCTGCGGCGGCCAGTGCGTCGCTGAGCACGGCGTCGTGGTGCAGTACGTGTTTTTCGATGTAGCTGTCGACGTCAGTCCAGAGCTTGCGCACGCGGGGCACCCGTTGGCGAGGACGAGAGGAGGGATCGGCTGGATTGCGCGAGCCTACGGCCACGCCGCGTGCGCGGCAAGCAACCTCGCCAATCTCGATGGCTTGGCCAGAAATGCGCCGGACCTCGCGCCGGGCGGCGCGCGCAGATTGGGAGCATGACCGCGCCATTCCTCGGACTATCGCCGCACGCCAGCGGGCTCGCTGTCGGTTACATTCTGGCGCTCTGCGGTCTCGCGGCCGGATTGCTGCTGAAGCGCGCGAGCGGAACGCGATTCCTGGTGGCCCCTCTCCTCGCCGTGCCGCTTGCGCTCGCAGGCGCATTCCTATCAAGGAGCCCGTCCGCCTGGCTTTCGATCTACGTGCGCGACCCTGACGTCGCGCGATCCCTGCCGGCGGTCGTGCTACCCGCGTTGGCCGGGTGTCTGCTCGGCGTGTTGCGGCGTCCCGATGCGCCCGGGGAGCGGATCAAGCGCGGCGCGAGAATCCGCAGCACCCGGCCCCGGCGCCGACGGGGTCGAGGGATGCTGGCCATCGCCGGGCAACCGCTCCCGGCGGGGGACGAGGCCCGGCACGTCAAGGTGATCGGGACGACCGGCACCGGCAAGACAACCGCGATCCGGGAACTCCTCGGAGCCGCGCTCGAGCGCGGCGATGACGCGGTGATTGCTGATCCCGATGGCAGTTACCTTGCCGCCTTCTACGATCGCGGTCGCGGCGATCGGATCCTGAACCCCTTCGATCCACGCACGGACCGATGGGATCTCTTCGGGGAAATGGCGACCGCTTTCGACGCAGATCATCTCGCACGCGCGTTGATCGCGGACCAAGCCGGGGAGGACCGGAACTGGCGCGGCTACGCGCGCACCCTCGTTGCCGCGACGCTGAGACGACTCCACCGCGCCGGGGTTCGCGACGTGGCGACCGTGCAAAGACTTCTCCTGCATGCCCCGACCAACGAGCTGGCCCGGCTCCTCGAAGGGTCCGCCGCCGCGCCGTTCCTGACCGAGGAAAACGCCCGGTTCTTCGCCTCCGTGCGGGCGATCGCGACTGCGCATCTTGCGATCCTCGAGCACCTGGAGGGCCCCGCCGGGGGCACACCCCTGTCGGTGCGCGCGTGGATCCGCGCGCGACAAGGTGGCGCCAACCCCGCCGTGCTCTTCCTGCCGTACCGGCCGGGCCAGATTGCGACGCTCAAGGGCACGGTATCCGCGTGGCTACGGCTCGCAATCTTCGAAACCCTGGACTCCGGCGGCCCGGATCGGCCGATATGGTTCGTCGCGGACGAACTCGACGCCATCGGTGCCATTGACGGCCTCAAGGACGCGCTCGCACGGCTACGTAAGGCCGGTGGTCGCTGCGTGCTGGGATTCCAGAGCATCGCGCAGGTGACGGGGACCTACGGCTCCCACGATGCGCAGACCATCATCGAGAACTGCGGCAACACGCTGATCCTGCGGTGCTCATCGAGCGGCCGCGACGGAACAGCAGAATTCGCTTCGCGGCTCATCGGCGAGCGCGAGGTCTTCCGGCAGCAAATCACGCGTTCGCGACGTGGTGCGTTCGAAAAGGTCCAGCAATCGCGCACGATCGCCGAGCAGCTCGTGACGGAGCGCGCTGTGCTTGCCGTCGAACTCGAGCAGCTGGCCGATTTCACCGGCTACCTCAAATTCGCCTCGGCGCCAGAGTGGCGTCGCATTGGGCTGGACGCGCGCTGATGGGCGCGCTCAGACGCCGGCGGCCTTGACCAGCAGGCGGATCGAGACGGCGAACAGGAGCAACTGCACGATCAGGAAGTAGGAGCGCTGCGGAAGGATCCGCACCAGGCGTACTCCGAGCAGGGTTCCAGCGAGCGCGGGCACTGCAAGATAGGCCGCGGCGCGCAGATTCGAGGTCGATAGCTGACCGAGCGCCCAATACGGGATCAGCTTTGTCGCGTTGATGAGTGCGAACAGGATGGTCGTCGTGCCGGCGTAGACCATCTTCGGCAGCTTCTGTGGCAACACGTAGATTTGGTACACCGGGCCGCCGGAATGGGAGACGAAGCTTACAAAGCCCATGACCGTGCCCCAGAAAACGCCGCGCTTGAGATCCGCGGGCGCCGGTGCGGGTTCGTGATGTCGCGATCGCCAGGCGTTGAAGCAGAAGCCGAGTCCCACGAGCCCGACGAGGAGAGCCACGACGCGATCCGACACGTGGGAGGCGGTCGCCCACCCGATTGCAATCCCGACGCAGCCGGCCGGAAAGAGGATGCGCAGGTTCTCGCGGCTGAATTCGCGGCGGTATACCCAAAGGCCTGCCATGTCGCTCAGCACGTAGACCGGCAGCAGGATTGCCGCCGCCTGCACGGGGGGCATCACGAGCGCAAGTACCGGCACGCCGAGCGCGCCGACGAGTGCGAGTCCGCCCTTCGAAAGGCCCACCAGGAACGCGGCCAGCGAACCGACGAGGATCAGTGACAGGGGTAGAGTCACGAAGGGTGCCTCAGGCGCCCGGCGCGCGACAGTCGCGGCTCGGGCGCACGCGGCTGATCAAGCCCGCGCGCGCTCTTGCCTCGCGAGCGTTATCCACTCCGCTTGCGCCTTGCGGACGTGCCGCGGTGCGAGCTCGGCGATCTTTAGGACATCGTCGAGCACCTCATTCGCTTCGGCCCGCTGGCCCTGCTTGCCGAGGAACTGCGCGAATCGGACCTTGGCCTCGGCGCCGGGATAGGAGGGGGCGACGGCGCGGTACTCGGCCGCGGCGCGAGCCACGTTGCCCTCGCCTTCGAGCGCGCGTGCATACAACAGGTGCACATCGGGAGTCTTCGAGCCCGGGTTGTGCTGGATGAGGGCCTCCAGGCTCGCGCGCGCCCCGGCGGGGTCGGCCGAGGCGAACTGCGCTTGCGCGAGGCCGATCAGCAGGGTCGGATCGAACTCGTAGAGGCCGCGAAGCCCCGACCGGTACGTCTCGATGGCGCCGGCGAAGTCGCCGCGACGACTGAGCTCCGTCCCGAGGCGGGCTTTGGACGCGACCGTGTCGGTGAGTGCGGCGCGTGCCGAGGCATCCCTCAGGTCCCGGTTCGGGTCGATGGCGCGACGGACGCCGCGCGCCGCGGCGCGGCCAGTGCGCGATGCAAAAAGCCCCGGCAGGACCTCGACCACGAGGTACGCGATCGGTCCCGCACCGGGCAGAAAGAGGAGGACGTAGATCCAGATCGTGTTGCGTCCCGTCTTGATGACGTGAACGATCAATCCGACCTGCAGCAAGACTTCGAGTAGATAGATCAACATGTCCCGTTCCGTGGCATCGAGGCTCCGCGGACTTCCTCTGGATCAGCGTTCGAGGTGGGCTATTCTAGTGGCCCGGCGCGGTACCGCGCGACCCTTGCCGCTTCCGGGGCGCCGAGCACGCTCGCCGGCGCGCCCCACCCGTGGAGACAGACCGATGTACCGACCGCCGCATTTCAGGGAAGACAACCCGGCGACGCTCGCCGCGTTCGTCGACGCCCACGCGCTCGCTACGCTCGTGGCGGCGCCCGCATCCGGGCTGGTTGCCAACCACATCCCCCTGTTGCGCTTCGGGATGGCGGACGGAAGCACGGTGCTGCGCGGCCACGTTGCACGCGGCAATGAGCTTTGGAAACTGCTGCCAGCCGAATCGCCCGTGCTCGCAGTCTTCGGTGGCTCCGACCGCTACATCAGCCCGAGCTGGTATCCGACCAAGGCGACGACGGGCGAGGTCGTGCCGACCTGGAACTACACCGTGGTTCACGCGCACGGTCGCATCCGGTTCTACGACGATGCGACGTGGGTCCACGCACTCGTCGAGGCGCTGACGGTGCGTCACGAAAGCGGCCAGCGGCAACCGTGGGCGATGGCGGATGCGCCCGCCGACTATTTGACGCGCATGCTGAGGGCGATCGTCGGGTTCGAAATTACGGTCGAGCGCCTCGAAGGAAAATTCAAGGCGAGCCAGAATCGGACCGAGGGTGAGCGCGCGGGCGTCGTAGCTGCCTTCGCGGCAGACGGCGTCCCCGAAACGATCCGTGCCGATCTCGTCCGGCCACCGCGATAGCCGCTCGTGCGACCGCGCCTAGCGGTCGCCCGCGATTTCACCTGCAGCGGGCTTACGCCTCCGGAACAGGGCGACCAGCGCAATCAGCGCCCAAATCAGATTCAGCGTCGCCGGCGGAATCGCGTGGTGCGCGACCGCGTTGACACCGAGGCCCGCAGCGCCCCCCAGGTTGAGCAGGTGGCCTAGCGTGCTGTCGGCCGCGATGCGACTCGTGGACGTCAGGAAATAAGCGAGCAGCAGCAAGCAGGCGCCACCGGTACCGATCACTTCCACGAGCATGCTCATCTCCCTCCGGGGAATTCTCGCCCGACATCTTAACCGTCGCGTCCCGCGTGCGTCAGGTCTGTCGAAACCCGCGCCGAACTGGCGCCGGTCGTTCGCATCGCCGACGGCAGTTCGCACTCCGCCGGTTACTCCACAATCGCCACGATTTTGCGGCTCACCCGATTGACGGCGCGCGGCGGATGCTCGCGTCCCCCAAACGGAGAGCACTTGATGAACCGCCACCGACTCCTGCGCACGATCCTCGCCATCTGCCTGACGCCGGCTGCGAACGCGGCGCTCGCGCAGACAAGCCCGTTCTCGACCGGCGCGACGGCATTCCAGACGAACTTCCTCACGATCCTGACGCCGGTTGCCGTGATTGCAGTGATGGCCCTCGGCGTCGCCGCCTGGTTTAACCGCATAAGCTGGAGCTGGGCAGCCGGCGGCGCGCTCGGCATCCTGCTGGTATTTGGCGCTCCGCAGGTCGTGACCTGGGTGCGCGGGCTGGCGGGCGTCTGATGGCCGCGCGTGGACCGAATGTCGGCGTGATCGCTGACACGCTCTTCATCGGCGTGACCCGTCCTGCGGTTGCGCTCGGCGTTCCCTACGCGGCGCTCCTGATGAACGCACTGGTGACGCTCGAGCTCTTTCTCACGACGAAGAACCTCCTCTGGCTGCTCATCTGCATCCCGATGCACGGCCTCTCGTGGCTCGCCTGCTTGGCGGAGCCGCGATTCTTCGAACTCCTCGCGGTGTGGGGGCAGATCCGTGCGCGCACCGGCCGCGGTGGCGGACGCGCGTGGCGCGCACGCAGTTATGGGTGCCTGCGTC
>CAYNCY010000171.1:0-7708 GCA_964395195.1 uncultured Steroidobacteraceae bacterium | reverse complement strand
CGGCGAAGCGCTCCTTGATGCCGCCCTTGACGATGTCCTTGAGCTCGATGACGCCGAGCACGCGGGCGCCGTCGGCGACCACGAGCGGCGTGCCGCCCCGACGGGCCACCTGCTGCACGGCGTCGTCGACGAGGTGCGGGAAGTGCTTGCCGAACGCCGCGACGTGCTTGGCGATCGAGTCGGACGCGCCCTTGCGGATCTGCCGGTCGCCGAGGTTGACGCCGCTCATTCGCGAGTGGGCCGAGAACGGCACGAAGGTGGCGCCGAGCGCGCGCAGATCGCGCTCGCGCAGGTTGAAGCGCTGCTTCGCGAGCACGACGATGCTGCGGCCCTCCGGAGTCTCGTCGGCGAGCGAGGCGAGCTGCGCGGCGTCGGCCAGCTCCTGCTCCGTGATGCCCGGTGCCGGCAGGAAGGCCGTGGCCTGGCGATTGCCGAGCGTGATGGTTCCGGTCTTGTCGAGCAGCAGCACGTCGACGTCGCCGGCCGCCTCGACCGCGCGCCCGGAGGTCGCGATGACGTTCGCCTGCATCATGCGGCTCATGCCCGCGACGCCGATGGCGGACAGGAGGCCGCCGATCGTCGTCGGGATCAGGCAGACGAGGAGCGCGATCAGCGCGGTGATCGTCACCGGGCTTCCGGCCTTGCTGACCTCGACGCTGAACAGCGAGAACGGCAACAGCGTGACGATGACCACCAGGAACACCAGCGTGAGCGCCACGAGCAGGATGGTGAGTGCGATCTCGTTCGGCGTCTTCTGGCGCTTGGCCGACTCGACCATCGAGATCATGCGGTCGAGGAACGTCTCGCCGGGATTCACCGACACCCGCACGACGATCCAGTCGGAGAGCACCTTCGTGCCCCCGGTCACCGACGTGAAGTCCCCGCCCGACTCGCGGATGACCGGCGCCGACTCCCCGGTGATGGCGCTCTCGTCGACGGACGCCGCGCCTTCGACAACTTCGCCGTCCGCCGGAACCATGTCCTGGGCTTCGACCAGCACGATGTCGCCCTTGCGCAGGTCCTCGGCCTTGACGCTCGTGGTCTCCCGGCGCGCCCGGCTGGGATCGATCATCTTCTTCGCGAACACGGTCTGGCGCATGCTGCGCAGCGACGCCGCCTGGGCGCGGCTCCTGCCCTCCGCGAGCGCCTCGGCGAAGTTCGCGAAGAGGACCGTGAACAGGAGCCAGATGGCAATCGCGAGGATGAAGCCCGCGGGGGCCTCGCCGTGCCCGGCCAGCGCCTGGCCGTAGAGCACGGCCGTGACGACGGTGCCGACGTAGACGACGAACATCACGGGATTGCGCCACTGCACCCGCGGATCGAGCTTCTTGACAGCCTCGAGGAGGGCCGGGACGAGCAGCCTGCGATCGAACAGCGACAGTTGTACCCGCGACATGTGAGTCTCTCTTACTTGGCAGCGGCGAGCATGAAGTGCTCGACCACGGGTCCGAGCGCCAGCGCCGGCACGTACGTCAAGACGCCGATGAGCAGCACCGAGCCGATCAGCAGCGACACGAACAGCGGCCCGTGCGTCGGCATCGTCCCGTCCGTGACCGGGACGCGCTTCTTCGCGGCGAGCGAGCCCGCGATGGCGAGCGCCGCCACGATCGGCCAGAAGCGCGCGACGAACATCGCCAGGGCCGTCGCCACGTTGTAGAAGACCGTCGATGCCGTCAGCCCGCCGAAGGCGCTGCCGTTGTTGTTCGCGGCTGAGGAGAACGCGTAGAGGATCTCGCTGAAGCCGTGGGCGCCCGGGTTGGCGATACCGGCCGTGCCGGCGACGGTCGAGACGGCGACGGCGGTGCCGATCAGCACGACGAACGGCGTCGTCAGGATGAAGACCGAGGCGAGCTTCATTTCGAGCGCCTCGATCTTCTTGCCGATGTATTCCGGCGTCCGGCCGATCATGAGTCCGGCGATGAAGACGCCGAGGATCGCAAACATCAGGATCGAGTAGAGGCCCGTGCCGACGCCCCCGGGGGCCACTTCGCCGAGCTGCATCAGGAACAGCGGCACCAGGCCGCCGAGCGGCGTCATCGAGTCGTGCATCGTGTTGACCGCGCCACACGAGGTCGCCGTCGTGACCGCCGCGAACAGCGCCGAGGCGGCGATGCCGAAGCGCGTCTCCTTGCCTTCCATGTTGCCGCCGGCCTGGGTCGCGCCCGCAATCTGGTCGACGCCCTGGTGGGCAACGAGCGGGTTGCCGCCGAGTTCGCTGTGGTGCGCAACCAGCACCAGCGGCACGAACAGGATGAGCATCGCCGCGAGCAGCACCCAGCCCTGCCGGGTGTCCCCGACCATCCGCCCGAAGGTGTAGGTCAGCGCGAAGGGAATGACGAAGATCGCGAGCAGTTCGAGGAAGTTCGTCAGCGGCGTCGGGTTCTCGTACGGGTGCGCGGAATTTGCATTGAAGAACCCGCCACCATTGGTGCCGATTTCCTTGATCGACTCCTGCGAGGCGACCGGGCCCATCGGCAGCGTCTGCGTGCGGGTCGTCGCCGTCTCGGTGATGACGGTGCCGGCGGCGTCCTTGAGGGGATTGCCGGCGGCGTCGGTCTTCGGATTCTGGTACGTCAGCGCCTCGACGGTCGTGACGTCCTTGTAGCCGTCGAAATTCTGGATGACGCCCTGGCTCACCAGCACGAGCGCGAGCACCGCCGCGAGCGGCAGCAGCACGTAGAGCGTGGCGCGGGTCACGTCGACCCAGAAATTTCCGATCGTCGCGACGGTGTGCCGGGCGAAGCCGCGGATGAGCGCGATCGCGACCGCGATGCCGGTCGCCGCCGACAGGAAGTTCTGGACCGCAAGTCCGGCCATCTGCACCAGGTACCCCATCGTCGATTCGCCGGAGTAGGCCTGCCAGTTCGTGTTGGTGATGAAGCTGACGGCGGTATTGAACGCCGAGTCCGGGCTGACGGCGGCGAACTTCTGCGGGTTGAGGGGCAGGTAGAGCTGCAGGCGCTGCAGCGCGTAGACGATCACCGCGCCCAGCACGTTGAACAGCAGAAGGGCGATGGCGTACTGCTTCCAGGACATTTCCTCGCGCGCATCGACGGCACAAACGCGGTACAGGAAGCCCTCAAGGCGCCCGCCCGCGCGTCGCACGAAATTCGGCGGCCCGTCCATGACGTCGGCCATGTAAGTGCCGAGCGGCTTGACGCTGAGCACGACGAGGCCGAGGAAGACGACCAGCATCACCTGAAAAATGGCTTCGTGGCTCATCAGAATCGCTCCGCCTTGAGAAGGGCGTACACGAGGTAGCCGAAGAGAAAGAGCGCGAGAACGCCCGACAGCCAGTACATCGCGTTCACGACGGTTCACCGAGCCGGGAGAGCCCCCACACGAGGCCGTGGCTGACGACATACAGGGCGGCGAGGATCAGCAGATAGACGATATCCACGGGGGCAGTCTCCAAGCGGCGGACCCATGACGGTACTCGCTCGCGTGTGAAAAACCTGTGTAAGCGCGTCCTGGCGAACGCGTTGCGGAGCGCCGCCCTACTCGCTCGGCACTGCGAACGCAAATTGGTCAGGCGGTGGGTGCCGCGTGCTCTCTGGCGAGGCCTCCCGGTGCTTGGATGAGCGGTGCGTGCGTCATACAACTCGTCTCGGGCGTGACAGCAACCATCCGTCGTGCCCTGGGGACTTCGGCGCAGCGTGCCACCGGGCGTCGTCCGCTCAATCAGGGCTTCTACTGACCGCGGCGAACGCGCGAGCGCGGCGCGGGCGGCGATCCGGGTGCCATTGGCCGGGATGACTGGGGAGGTGCGCGACCGCGCGGCGGCGGATCGTCGGCAGGACGGACCTGCGATCGACAGCGACTTCCGCGCTTCTTCTTCTACCGATTGGACGGAGTGCCGTCGAACAGCTGCCGGCGGCGCGCGAGGGCGTTGGCCGGCCAGAGCCGGGCCGAGTCGTCGTATTCGGCGAACGCCGGCGTGCCCGCCGGCAGCACGGCCCACGGCGGCTTCGAGGCCGCAAAGATGTGGACGTCCGGTGGCCACCGGTCCGGCTCATCGAGCGTACCGACGCGCACGGGGTGGAGCCGATCGCCGGCGCCCGCGTAGTCGTTCCACACCGCGACGCGGCACGTCGGGCAGCGCGAGACCGTCCGCCCGTTACCGCTCGCGGCGGGCGTCAGCACCGAATGACCGCGCCCTCGACGCGCTCGAGGCGGTCCGCCTCGATCAGCGCGTTCAATACGAACGCCGAGCCCGTCTCCCACTGGCACCAGCGACACGACAGCAGTGCACGAAAGGCGGCCGCGACAGCAGCCGGCAGCGGCGGATCCCACTAACCCTGCCTTTCCATGCCGGTCAGGGCACGAAGCCGGACGCTCGTCAGTGCGTTGGGCGCCACACCGCCAGAATCACCGCAATAGCGCCTCCCAACCGCATCAGAATCACGTAGCCCTCGACCCGCTTGATCACGTCCCGCGCCGTCTCGAGGGTTGCGGAATTCCCTTCCGAGATCGCCGCGATCGCCGCGAACGTCCGCATGAACAACGGCGTCAGCACGACCATCCCGAGAATGATCGCGGCCATGATGGCTTGCTTGATGCCAAGCCAGAGCACCGTGAAGAATCCCCAGCCGAGCGTCACCGTCATCGCGACTCCCGCCGCCGCGACAATCAGCGTGGCGAGCGCCACGATCCCGGCGTAACGGCCGTAAAAGCGCATCAGCGCCGCCTCCTCGGGTCGTCCTCGGGCGCGGCCGATTTCCCGGAGCAGCAGCAACTCGTAGAGCCCAAAACCCAGCCAGACGATGACTGCGAAGATGTGAATCGACAGCAGCACTGTTCGGAGCATCAACGTGACTCCTGTTCTTCGTTGTCTACCGGCGCGCTTGATTGCGCGGGACAAGGGCAGGATGCCGCGACCGGTGGCCCGGCTCTTGTCAGTCGTGAACATTCAAAGTTCACGATACGGATTCTGTGCTCGCCGACGAAAGAACTCCAGTCGCCCGCTCAGGGCATCACGGCCTCAAGGCAGTGCCGCAAAGCCAGCGCCTCCTCGGGCGGCAGTACGTCGGCGTCGTGAGCCCGAATGCAGGCCCGAATTCTGCCGGCGCACGCAGACTCCTGGTCACTCGTGTCGACTCCGCAGCGACCCTCGGCCGCGTGTTGAACGACGTCGAGCGTGTGCTGGTCGTCGTGGTGCTGCCTCAGCTGAGCTTCAAGTTGCCGATACCCGGCGTCGTACTCCGGCGTGAAGGGCCCAACGACCGCCGCGATCGCAGACCTCGCTCCGGCGAGCGTAAAGGACGTTGCAAGTGTTGCGCCCGCCTTCAGCTGGATAGTGAGCTTGAGCTCCGCTCCGGTTTGCAGCCAGTACGCCATCCGGGCCGGGATGTTCCCCGGCAAGTAGCGGCTCTCGTCTATATCGAACGCTTTGTCGGCGATGAAAAACCGCCCTTGCCGCTGAGCTGAGGGAGCAACGAGGACCCGAACCTGCGAGTGCTCACCAACCACCAGCGTCACGATGGCGTCGGCATCGATCCGGGTTTCACTGGCGTCCGGGAGCGCGACGCGCCAATGAAGGTCCTGGCCAGGGGTTTCGTACAGGGAGAACGTGAAGCCCTCGGCGTTGCGGACCTCCGCCGTCGTCACCGCCGGCCCATCGGGCTGATGGCTTTGCTGCACGACGACCCAGCGCTCGGCGGTCCCTCCGCTCGCCAGTTCAGCGATGCTGAACGCCAGGACGAGTCCGGCCGTGATCCAGAGTCGCTTCCCGTGCCGGCGCCGGGTCCACGTCGTCGCGATCGTCGCCTTTCGGGCATCCACTCGAATCACCCCTCCGCTTCGTCAGGATTTTCGCCCCGCTGCCTTTCCAGTGGCCGGGCACGTTCCCTCGCGCGGCGTGTGCAGTAGCACCCTTCCCGGTGCCGCGCCGGTCAGGCGGCCGCGCTCGATCACCCGCTGGCCGTTGACCCAGAGGTCCTCGACTCCCGTCGAGAGCTCCCGCGGGTGAACGAAGTCGGCTCTTGGCGCATAGCGCGCCGGATCGATGATCACGACGTCGGCAAAGTAACCGGCCTTGAGGTAGCCGCGCCGCACGAGCTTGAACATGTCCGCGGTGCGCCCGGTGGAGCTGCGAACGAACTCATCGACGCCGATCACGCCCTCGGCCTTCACGTACTTCGTGTATTTCTCGGGAAACGTCGCGTACTGCCGCGGGTGGCCGTCGGAACCGTCCGACGAGGTCACGACCCAGTCCTTCTTCATGAACGCCTTGATATCGTCCTCGATCATGTTGAAGGAGGCGACCGCATCCTGGCCTTCGGTTTCCGTAATGACGCGCAGCGCCGCATCCACGGGCTCCACCTGCCACTGCGCGGCGAGCGCGGCCAGCGTCTTCCCGACCCAGGGCGTGCCGACGTCCGTGAGCAGCAGCGACTCGGCGCCACCGCGGCGCCTCAGGTTCTCGACCATCGCCGCCCGGATCGAAGCGCGCTCATCGGGCGTCGCGAGGCGCTTCAGCAGCGCCGCCCGACCGCCGTCGAACGCCGCGCGCGGCACGAGCGCGGCCTCGAGGCTCGAGCCCGACGCCGTCCACGGATACTGATCGGCCGTCACGTCCTGTCCGTTTGCGCGCGCGGCATCGATCATGGCAATCACGCGCGGCGCCTGGCCGTGCACGTCGACGCCGAGCGCCTTGATGTGCGCGAAATGCACGGGCAGTCCCGCCTCGCGTCCAATGTCGAGCACTTCGCGGACGGAGTTCAGGAGTCCGATCGTGTAGGACGACTCATCGCGCTGGTGGGTGTCGTAGATCCCGCCGCGCTTGGCGGCCTCGTGCGCCAGCGCGATGACCTCGCCGGTCTTCGCGAAACTCTGCGTCGGATAGAAGAGTCCCGTCGAGAACCCGATCGCGCCTTCGCACATGCCCTTGGCGACGAGCGCCTTCATCCGGCCGAGCTCTGCCTCGGTCGGCGCGCGATCGGCGCGGCCGATCACCCGCTCGCGGACGGCCGCGAAGCCGACGTAGGGCACGAGGTTGGTGCCGATGTGCTGGCGCTCGAACGTGGCCCGCTCCGCCGCCACGTCGGGCGTCCCGGCTCCGTCGACACCGATCAGGAGCGTCGTCACTCCCTGGTAGAGCCACGGCGCGTTGAGCCGCTCGGTCGCATTCGCCGAGCGGACGTAGGTGTCGGGATGGGTATGCGCATCGATGAGTCCCGGTACCACGAGCTTGCCGCGCGCATCGATGATCGTCGCGGCGTCGTACAGACTCATGGCGGCCGGACCCACGTAGCGGATCGTGTCGCCCGCGATCACGACGTCGGTGGCAAACGCCGGCTGCGTGCTCCCCGTGTAGACGAGCCCACCCCGGATGATGACGTCCGCGCGGGGGGCCGCGGCGGAGGCGCAGGGCAGCGCGGCGAGGAGCAGCAGCGACCACGGCGCCGAGCGGCCGAGGTGCCTGACCCAGGTGGCCGCCGGCCGATCGAGTATCGATTTCAACGAACGCCTCCGCGTACCGATGGCACGAACAAGACGACGAGCATGAGAACCACCAGGGAGCCGCCGACCACCACGGTGATCCAGTTGAGCACGGAGAGTCTCGCGTTCGGATGGTGCCCGGGCGCGACCGCGTTGTTGATTCGATTGACGGCGCGCTGGACGGGCACCAGAAACCCGATCGCGAAAACGGCTACGAGCCCCCGCGGTCTCTCCGACAGACCAAGGAGACCGATCGCGATCCAGCCCT
>CAYNCY010000170.1:0-7724 GCA_964395195.1 uncultured Steroidobacteraceae bacterium | reverse complement strand
CAACTCACTCACGCGCTCCACTACGGTGCCTCGCCATCGCCCGACGGCAAGCGCCTCGCGACGATCACGGCGCTCAACGGCAAGGGCCAACTCTTCATCATGAACGCGGACGGTTCGGGTGCCCTCCAGGTCACCCACGATGAGGCCGACTACGACGATCCGGCCTGGTCACCGGACGGGAGGTGGATCGCGCTCACCTCGCTAACGGCGAAGGACGAACGGATCGTGATCGTCCATCCGGATGGCGACGGGCTCGAACCGCTGTCGCCGGTGTCGGTCCGGGCGATCCATCCCAGCTGGTCAGCGGATAGCACGCGCATTCTCTACTGCACCGACGATGATCTCGCACCGCCCCGCAAGAACGACAGCGACATCGTGAGCATCGATATTGCGACGCGCCAGAGCCGGGTCCTCATCACGGGCGGCGTCAACACCTACCCGGTGCTCTCGCCGGATTCGACTCGGATCGCCTTCCGGCGGATGATCGGCGAGATGAACTCCGAGGTGTTCGTCGCGGATGCCGACGGCACGAATGCCCACAACATCACCAACCACCCGGCCTTCGACGGCTGGCCGGCCTGGTCGCCCGACGGCAAGTCGATTGCCTTCGCCTCGAATCGCGCCTCGAGCTACCAGATCTACACGATGGATCCGACCGGCGGGAACGTGAAGCTGGTGGCGAACACCGAGGGACGCGCGACGGCGCCAACCTGGGCACCGGACGGCAAGACGATCTACTTCACTGTCTGCCGCAAGGTCGATTTCGGGTCCGACTGCGAGGTGTTGGTGGCCCGGCTCGACCACCCGGCGAAGTAACCGAGCGGAAGCGCCCGCAACTTGCGAGGGAAGTCACGATGAGCCGGTTCGCACTGTTGATGCTTGGCGTCACGGGCGCAATCGCGTTCGGCGGACGTTCTGCGGACGCCGCGGCGCCGACGCTGATCGAGGGTCCATCGGCGAGGGCCCAGGCGACCGCGGACCTGGTCATTCGCCACGCGACCGTCGTCGATGTCGAGCATGCGCGGACGATCCCCGACCAGGCCGTCGTCGTGCGCGGCGCGGCCATTGTCGCCGTCGGTCGCGATGACTCGACGGCGCGGCGCTGGCACGCCGCCCGCACCCTCGATGCGGGCCACGGCTACCTGATCCCGGGCCTCTGGGACATGCACGTCCATTTTGGCGGCGGTCCGGCGCTGATCGAGGAGAACAAGGCGCTCCTGCCGCTCTACATCGCGCACGGCATCACGACCGTCCGGGACTGCTCCGGCGACCTGCCCGACGACGTGCTCGCGTGGCGCGGTGAGATCGCGGCGGGGAAGCTGCTCGGGCCGACGCTGCTGAGCTCAGGCCCCAAGATCGAGGGCATGAAACCCATCTGGAAGGGCACACTCGAGACGGGCTCGCGCGAAGACGTCGATGCGGCCGTCGCGCGGCTCAAGCAACTGCACGTCGACTTCGTCAAGATCACCGACAGCACGCTCGACCCGCAGCTCTTCCTCTACGCGGTCCGCCAGTCCCGCGCGGCGGGCTTCAACGTGTCCGGTCACATTCCGATGGCGCTCACGATCGGCCAGGCGGTCGATGCGGGCATCAGCTCGATCGAGCACCTCGACTACGCGTACAAGGCCGGCGTCAAGGACGAGGCCGCGATCGTGGCGGACGTCGCCGCCGGACGCATCGACCGCGCCGAGGCAGATCGGCGCATCGATGCCGGGTTCGACCGGGAGGTGGCGCTCGGTGCGTACCGGAACCTTGCGCGCCGTCACGTGTTCGTGACGCCAACGCTGAACGGGAGCCGCATCCTCGCGTGGCTGGACCGGGACTCGCACGCGAATGATGACTACCTGGCGTACATCGGCCCCAAGCTTCGTGGAACCTACCAGTGGCGCATCGACCGCGCCGCGCGTGCGGATGCCGCGGCCATCGAGCGGCGCCACGCCCACTACGAGCGGCTCACCGCCGTCATGCCGCTCCTGCAGGAAGCCGGCGTCACGATCCTGGCCGGGACGGATGCCGGGTTCCTGAACTCCTTCAACTACCCCGGCATCGGCTTGCACGATGAGCTCGCGCTCTACGTGAAGACGGGGCTGACACCGGCGGCGGCGCTCGCCTCGGCAACCCGGTCGGGACCTGCCTGGTTTGGACGGCTCGAGCGCTACGGCTCGGTCGACGCGGGCCGTGCGGCCGACCTCGTGCTCCTCGACCAGAACCCGCTCATCGACATCGCCGCGACGCGTTCGATTCGTTCGGTCGTGCTGCGCGGCGTCGTCCATGACCGAGCCAACCTCGATCGCCTGCTCGCCGAGGCACGATCGAAAGTGGCGGCCTGGAACGAGTCCGCGACGCCGTGATTGCCGGCTGACCGGGTGAGCGAGGCCGCCGCTCGCGGAATGTTGCGGCGCCGCATGGGATCGGCGGGGCGTGGTCGTCGCGAACCTTCCCGCGCGCCGATCACGGTACCCGCCGGCGGCGCACGGCACTCTTATACTCGAGAGGCATCACGCCATTCACCCCGCGAGCCCCGTCCACGATGGACGACGAGCGAAAGAAACTGATCAAGCGGCTGTTCGGAACCCAGGGCGGAGCGCTCAGGTCGTTCTTCCGCGGTCGCGTGCGGGCGCAGCAGGACGTCGCGGACCTGGTGCAGGAGGTGTACCTGCGCATGCTGCGGGTCCGCGAGCTCGACCTCATCCGCTGCCCCGAGGCGTACCTCTTCGCCATTGCCAACAACCTGACGCGTGAGCAGGGGCTCGCCGAGCGGCGCGCGGCCGCGAGCGTGGAACTCGAGTCCGGCGAGACTCCCGAGCAGCTGCAGGAGTTTCCCGATTTCGAGGACGGACTCGACGCCACCCAGCGCAGCGCCCGTCTCGCGGAAGTCCTCGGGCAGCTCTCGCCCAAGTGCGAAGCGACGATCCGGATGCAGTTCTACCACGGCATGAGTTATCAGGAGATTGGCGCCGCGCTCGGCATCTCGATCCACATGGTCAAGAAGTATCACTCGCAGGGACTCGCTGAGTGCCGGCGGCGCATGGTCAGCTTGCGGTAGACCCATGACTCCCTCTTCCGAACACATCCGTTCCGCGATCGCGCAGCAGGCGTCCGAGTGGTTCGTCACGCAATCCGACGGTCCGAGCACGGAGGAGCGCGTGGCGTTTGCCGCGTGGCTGCGCGAGTCGCCCCGGAATGTCGAGGAGTACCTTGGCATTGCCGCGATTGCGCAGGCGCTGCCCGCCGCGGTCGCCGAGCCGAACAAATCGCTCGAGGCGCTCATTGCGAGCGCCCGCGCGGACATCGCGACCAGCGTGCGATCACTGCCGGCAGCGGAGCGGCGCGAGCCCGTGACTGCGCGGCGCCGTCCACGCTCGCGCTACGCTCTGCCGCTCGCGGCAGCGGCGGCGCTCATCATCGGGTTCGCGGCACTCTGGGACGAGCGCGACAACTGGCTCGGCATCCCCGCCGATTACCGGACCGAGCGCCGCCAGCAGCTCGTGAGCGCGCTTCCGGATGGCTCGCTCGTCGAGCTCAACGCCGACTCGGCCGTCACCGTGCGGTACGACGTCACGGCACGGGCGGCCGAGCTCACGCGCGGTCGTGCGCTCTTCACCGTCGAGCACGGATCGCCACGGCCGTTTCGGGTCTCGGCGGGGCCGGCGACCGTCGTTGCGGTCGGTACGAAATTCGATATCGACCTTCGTGCCGACGCGACCATCGTCACCGTCGTCGAGGGCCGCGTCCGCGTCACGGCTGCGCCGTCCGCACCCGATGGAACGGCGGGTGCCGCGACGGAGGCGCCCTACTTCGTCGGTGCCGGAGAGCAGGTGCGGGTCGAGCGGGGACGCATCGAGCGGCTGTCCGCTCATGTCGACCTCGAGGCGTCGGAGGCGTGGCGCCGGGGCCAGCTCGTCTTCGATCACCGCGCGCTTCGCGACGTGGCCGTCGACTTCAATCGCTATGCGCCGCAACCGTTCGAAATCGAGGACCCCGCGCTCGGCGCCACCGAAATCAGCGGGGCATTCGATTCGTCGCGCCCGGAGTCCTTTGCGCGGTTTCTCGAGTCTCTCGACGGGGTCGTCGTCGAGCGCCTGCCCGACCGCGTGCGCGTCAGCCGCGCGCCCGCGGCCGGTTCAGCCGCGGAGGACACTCGACGCTGAGGCGTCGATGGCGCCCGATGGACGTGCTGCTCGATGCCCCGATCAGGTACGTGCCGTGCGCAGGCGTCCCCGCGAGACCGGCCTCGGCGCCGAGGCTCGCCTCGCTCGCGGCCGCGCTCTGCGCAGCGACGGTCCTCGTCGCCGGCTTCGCAGGGGTCAGCGCGCAGGCAGCCGAGCCTCAGCGGGCCGTCACCGGCATCGCGGCGCAGCCGCTCGAAGGCGCTCTCGCGGCCTTCATGGCCCAGACCGGTCTCGAAGTGATCTACGTGTCGAAGGTCGCCGAGGGCGTCGCGAGTCCCGGATGTGGCGCGGGCCTTGCGCCGCGTGAGGCGCTGACCGCGCTTCTCGCGGGCACCGGGCTCGAGTATCGCGTCCTCGATGACCGCACTTTTGCACTCGCCGTCGGCAGCCCGCCGCGCGCCCCACCGTCCCCGGCCGCTCCGGCAACGACCGTTCCGGCGGAACGCGGCCCGGCCGCGCTCGCGAGCGTCGAGGTCTGGAGTTCCCGGCGTCCGCTGCAGACCGCCTTCCTTCCGGCCACCGGGCAGGAACGTCGCTCCCTCGAATCCGCCGCCCGGGAGCTCGAGCAACGCATCGAGAACAACGGTCGCCTGTACGGCCGCCCTGAACTCGACGCGTACCTGCAGGGGATCCTGGACCGTCTGGTGTCCTTCGAGCGGCCACCGCTGCCGGGGCCCGTCCGCGTTCGCGTGATCAGGGACATCTCCGCCAACGCCTTCGTCCTTCCGAACGGCTCGGTCTACGTGACGACCGAGCTCCTTTACCAGCTCGACAGCGAAGCCGAGATCGCCAGCGTGCTCGGGCACGAGTTGACCCATTTCGCCAACTCGCACGCGCTCATCGAGCTGCGCGCGCAGAACAACAAGGTCACGCTGATCCGCGTGGCGGGGTTTGCGCTCGGCGTACTCGGGGGAATCGCCGCGAATCACGCCGGCGGCGTGCAGAACTACCAGCCCATCCAGTCCGGTGCCCTGCCGCGCCAGACGCGCGAGGTCTGGATGACGGCCACGGTGAACGGCTACTCGCGCGAGCTCGAGCGCGAGGCGGACTACGAGGGGCTCCGCCGCATGGCCATCGCGGGCTACGACCCGGCCGCCGGCGTCGAGGCCTTCGAGCACCTGCGCGCGGCCGCGCCGGACAAGGGCGAGCGCCACCCGGCCCACTTCTCCTCCCACCCGAAGCTCGAGGAGCGCATCGCGAGCTATCGATCGCTCGTGGCGGACGGCGCGGGTCGCGGCGAGCCGTCCGGATTCACGGGTCGGGACGTGTACACGGCTGCAACCGCGAGTGTCGGTCTTGACCAGGCGGAACTCCTGCTGGACTCCGGTGCGTTCGAGCGAGTGCGTGGAGTCCTCGCCAGGGAGCGTGAGCGGCGCGACAGCGCCCGCCTCGCCTATCTTGAAGGCGAGGCCACGAGCCGGGCGCTACCACGAACTCCAGAGGCGGACGGCCGTGCGCTTGCCGCTTACCAGCGCGCCGCCACGATGCCGGACCCGCCGGTCGCGACGTTCCGGCAGGAAGGCGTCCTTTACCGTCGCCTCGGCGACCGGGACGCGGCCGCCGCTGCCTACCGCGCCTATCTCGACCGCGCGCCCCAGGCGGTCGATGCGCCGCTCGTCAAGATGACGCTGGCGACCCTCGAGTCGCAGCCGTCGGACGCCCCGCAGTAAGCCGCCCGAGGGCGAACCCAGCGCGGTCCCGTCACTCGAGGCCCTGCTCCCCGGGGAGTTGCTCGCCAGCCTCGAGCCTGCGATTCTGGTGATTACGTTCCGTTGCGCGACCCGCGGCGGATGACGCCCCATCGAGTGAGGTCGACGATGCCATCCCAGGCGGAAAAAGCGGCGCGCCTGCGCGCCCTCCATGTCGCGGGTCGCCCGCTCGTGCTGTTCAACATCTGGGACGTCGGCAGCGCCCGGGCGGTCGAGGTGGCGGGCGCCCGCGCGCTCGCGACCGGGAGCTGGTCGGTCGCCAAGGCCAACGGCTTCGCCGACGGCGAGCACGTGCCGCTCGAGCTTGCGATTGCGAACGCCGCGCGCATCGTTGCGGCAACCGAACTCCCGGTTTCCGTCGATCTCGAGACGGGCTACGGCGCGGATGCCGAGGCGGTCGGACGGACCGTGGACCGTGCGATTGCCGCGGGAGCCGTCGGCTGCAACCTCGAGGACAGCATTCCCGCGACCAGCGGACTGCGTGCGGTCGATGAGCAGGCGGCGAGGATCCGCGCTGCCCGACGGGCGGGGTCGGGCATCGGCTCCGCGCACTTCATCAACGCGCGGACGGACGTCTTCTTTCAGGGACCGCCAGCCGAGCACGACGAATCGATGCTGGAAGCTGCGCTCGCGCGCGGGCGCGCCTACGCGGACGCGGGAGCGGACGGGCTCTTCGTGCCGGGTCTCGTCGACCTCAAGCTGATCGAGCGGCTCACGGCGCGCTCGCCGCTGCCCGTGAACATCATGATGGGTTCCGCGACGCCGTCGCTTCGTCTGCTCGCGGGCGCCGGCGTCGCGCGCGTGAGCCACGGTCCGGGGCCGTTCGTGGCGATGACCAAGATGCTCGAGGCGGCCGCACGCACCGCGATGGCGGTCGACTGAGCGCGCGACCGGGGCGATCGACCTATATATAGAGTCCGGGGGAAGCGGATCGCCCCACGACGACGGGTCCCGGCGGAGGAAGCGTCCATGCGAACGACGATCGTGAGCCCGATTGCCTTCGCGGCGTTCCTGGTCGCGCTCGGTGTCGCAAGCCTCGTCATGGGCGACTTTGCGGCGATCTGGCAGCCGGTACCCAAGGGCACACCGGCCCGGGCCTTCCTCGTCTACCTCTCGGCTCTCGTCGCCTTCGGCTCCGGGCTCGGGCTCTTATTTCGTCAATCAGCCGCCGTCGCGGCGCGGGCGCTCCTCCTGACTCTGCTTCTGTGGGTGTTGGCCTTCCGGGTGCCGGCGATCGTTCGGGCACCGGTGACGCAGGACCCGTGGTCCGGAATCGGCGAGACCTTCGTGCTCGCCGCCGCCGCCTGGGTGCTCTTTGCAGGGGTTGCGTCCGAGTGGGACCGACGGCATCTCGGCTTCGCGACCGGGGCGAGCGGCGTTCGCATTGCGCGAGTGCTCTTCGGGCTCGCGCTCATTCCGTTCGGCATCGCCCACTTCGCGTACATCAACGAAACCGCCGGGCTCGTGCCCACGTGGCTGCCGCAGCACCTGCCGATCGCCTACCTGACCGGCGCCGCATTCATCGCGGCCGGGGCCGCGGTGCTGACGGGCGTCCGCGCGCAACTCGCCGCCGTACTCGTGACGGTTGAAATGGGTCTCTTCACGCTCCTCGTCTGGCTGCCGATTCTCGCGGCCGGCTCCCGGAACCAGTTTCACTGGAGCGAATCGGTTCTCTCGTGTGCGCTGACGATCAGTGGATGGGTTGTCGCGGACTCTTACCGCCACACACCCGGTGCTCAGCCGGACTGGGCGGCGACGTAGACGAACGCGCGGCGCCCCGATCGAAGCGTGGTTGGCACCCGCCGGTAGTCGGCCACTTCGTAGCGATCGGCCTTCTCGAGGT
>CAYNCY010000169.1:0-7763 GCA_964395195.1 uncultured Steroidobacteraceae bacterium | reverse complement strand
CCGATTCCCCGTCCCCCACCCGTCACCAGTGCAACGCGTCCACTCATCGGTGCTTCCTCAACTTCAGAAAAGACATTCCCGCTTTCGCTCGTCAAGAGGCCCTTCCGGACCCCGCGGGGTCAGCCGGGCAAGTAGTGCATGTAGGGCTTCGCTTCCTCGAGCGCCCGAGCGTAGGACGGGCGCGCCAGCAGGCGGTCGAGGTAGGCCATCGCGGTCGGATGACTGTCGCGAAACGGGCCGTAGAACCGGTTGCCATAGAAGAGCGCGGGCGCGGCCGCGCAGTCCGCCATCGTGAAGTCATCACCCATCACCCACGTCTTGCCGGCGAGGTCCGTTTCGACCATGTCGAGCGCCGCACGGTAGGCGCGCCGCGCCTCGTCGAGTCCGTAGGGGTCCCGGTGGTCGGTCGGGCGCATATGGTCCGCGGCGAACTTCTGCATCGGCGTGTGCAGGTACTGGTCGAAGAACCGGTCCCGCATGCGCACCTGCCGGGCACGATCCGGATCGTCAGGCACCAACTTCACGCGGCCGGGATAGTGCTGGGCGAGGTACTCGATGATGATCGTCGACTCGGGAACCACCTGGTCGCGAGCCTCGTCGTGCAGGACCGGGAACTTGCCAAGCGGCCAGAGTTTCTTGAAATCGGCGAACGTCGAGCCATCGACGATCACGGGCTCGAACGCGATGTTGTTCTCGTAGAACGCGATCAGCGCCTTGTGGCAGTAGGACGACAGCGGATGCAGGTAGAGTTTCATTCGACTTCTCGGGGTGAACGGCGATGCCGTCAGGTGTGCGCGACCGACCTCAACCGAGGACGGCCGTCATCTTGATGGACACTAGGACGTTCGGGAACTCGACGCCGAGCTTCGCGACGGCGCGGACCGGGGGATCCGTCGGGAAGAACGTCGCATAGGCTTCATTGAAACCGGCGAAGTCGCCCGGCCGCGTCAGCAGCACGAGGACTTCGACGACGTTCGCGAGGGTCGCGCCCGCGGCGCGCAGAATCGTCTCGCAGTTGATGACGGCCTGACGGGTCTGCTCCTGGATCGTCGTCCCGGCAGGCACGTTCGTTTTCGGGTCGAAACCGACGATTCCCGACGTGTAGATCGTCTGCCCCACCCGGATCGCCTGGCTGTAGAGCGCCGAACCGGGTGCGTCCGGGGTCCTGATGGTCTCTCGCAACAATGGTTGACTCCTCATCACTCGGCGCAGCGGCGTGTGACGCGCGCTACTGGGATCAGTGCGCTTCTCCAACCGGGGCCATCAGCAACTCATCGTAGCTCGTCGCCCCGCGCGCAATGCCTTCCTCGAATTTCAGGTTCCAACGAGTGCGCCACATGAGTGCACTCAGGCTCGTATCGGCCTCGGCGGCCGCCGCCGCGAGCTCGTTCGCCTGCATCCGGTTGAGCGTCCAGACCTCCCGGTGCTTGTCGGACGGCGGGGCGGAAAACCGGGTATGCAGGGAATCGATACGCTCGCACGCGTACGCGAAGCGATCCCGGGCGGTGGCCTGCAGCGCGTAGTTGTGCGCGAGTCGTGCGTACATGCGCGCCTCGTTGACCGGTAGCCGGATGATGAGTCCCGCGTCGCGGGCGGTCGTCCACACCGTGTCGGACGGCATCTGATACCTCGTCTGCACGGTTCCACTCGTTCCGTTCGCGCCGATGGTGCCGGGAATGCAGGGCGATTGCGGCAGCTCGAGCAGCACGGCGTCGCCTGCCGGCGCCGTCTTGATCGCCGTCAGCACGCCTCGAAACCACTCCGCCTGCAGGCCGAGTTCGGCGTCCATCTTGAGGATGGTCCCGTTGCGCGCCGCCTCCTCGCGCAGGTCGTGCTGGAGCTGATGCCGCTGATGCAGATGATGTACGGCTTCCACGCACTGCTCCAGAGCGATCGCAATCAAGAGGCCGATCGTGACGGTGGCGATATGAATCAGGAAGCCCCGCCAGGTCTGGACGGATTCGTGGGGTACGTGTGGTTCCGGGATCGGCATGGACAGCTCGGAGCCCAAGGCAGGAGGGACCCGCGATGCTAGCGCATCCGGCACTCGCCGGGCCGGCCGAAGGCGCGTGGCAGGCCGCACGCTTGGCGTCCGCGAGGTCAGGCGTACTTGCGGTGACGCGCCGTTGAAACGGCCGAGCAGACCGGCACCAGGAGACCTTTAACCCGCCCAGAACTTCCATCCATAATGGCGGGAGCGGCCTCGGCGGCCGGTGGGGAACGAACAGCATGAAGACCGGGCCGGCTCGCGATCGTGCACCGCGTCTGGGGATGCTCATCGTCCTGACTCTGGCAGCGTCGGCGGACGGTCAGGCTCTCGCCGCCGAGGCGGCTTCGAACCCGTCATCGGACGCGGCCTCCCCGACGACGACGAAATCGCCGTCCGAGCAAGCCGTCGAGGCCGGCGCCGAAGCCGTCATCTACGGGCTGCCGATGGTGCTCATGGACATCACCATGAGAAAGACGACCAACGTCGCGCCGGGGGGGCACCTCGCGAAGCCCGTCAATCAGTTCGCTCACATGCGCGCCTTCCCGACCGCGGCTTTCAAGGATGTGGTGCGAGCGAATGTCGACACCCTGTATTCGTCCGCATTCCTCGATCTCGCCGGGGACGCGCTCGTGCTATCGGTTCCGGACACGCACGGCCGCTACTACTTGCTGCCGATGCTGGACGCATGGACCAATGTCTTCGCGACGCCCGGATCCCGAACGACCGGAACGCGCCCGGGGACCTTCCTGATCACGGGACCTCGCTGGACCGGGTCAGTGCCGAAGGGGATGCAGCAGCTGAAATCACCGACCGACCTGGTTTGGATTCTCGGTCGAACGCAGACAAATGGGCCCGACGACTACCCGGCGGTGCGAGCCATCCAGGATGGATACGTGCTGACGCCGTTGTCGCGTTTTGGCAAACCCTACGACCCGCCCGCCGGAACCTTCGATGCGTCCGTCGACATGCAGACACCGCCGATCGAGCAGCTGCGCGGCATGAGTGCCCAGGCATTCTTCAGCGCGCTGGCGCGATTGCTGCAGGCGAATCCGCCGCCGGTGTCGGAGGCGCCGATCCTCGCGAGGCTTGCGCACATCGGCATCAGACCCGGCGAAGCGTACGACCCGACGACCCTCGACCGCGTGACTGCCACGGCACTCGAGCATTCGGTCACGGCCGCCTTCGAGAAACTCCAGCAGGCGCAGAGAAGCCTCGGCTCAGCGGTCCATGGCTGGCATATCCCACCGCGCAACGTTGGGGCGTTTGGAACCGACTACGAAACGCGTGCTGTGATTGCGTTAATCGCCTTCGGCGCGAATCTGCCCGCGGATGCCGTCTACCCGACTACCTTTGTCGATGCGGCCGGGAAGCCGCTGAATGGCGCAAACCGCTACACGCTGCATTTCGACGCGGGACGCGCACCGCCCGTCAACGCGTTCTGGTCCGTCACGATGTACGACGCGGAGTCCTTCTTCGTCGACAATCCGATCAATCGCTACGCGATCAGCAGCTGGATGCCACTTCACCGCAATCCCGATGGGTCGCTCGACATCTACCTCCAACGCGAATCTCCGGACGGGGTCGACGCGACGAACTGGTTGCCGGCGCCGACCGGGAACTTCAACGTGACGTTGCGGATGTACTGGCCGAAGGAGACCTCGCCCTCCATCAACGACGGCACGTGGCAGCCCCCTGCCCTGTCGGCCACGCCTTAGCCGCGCCTGCAGCGGGGCGCGGTTCTCAGAACCGCAACGGGGCATGGTGGAAAGGCCAGTAGCGCCGCTCAAGGCACGTAGCGCGCGACCGCCATCGCGCCGACGGCCACGATCAGGAGCGATGCCACGCTCTGGGTTCCACGAGCGATCAGCGCCGCGAGCCGGCCCAATGTCTGGGCCTCCTCGGGTGTTCCACCGCCCGGCCGCGCGGCGACCGTCGCTGCAAGCGCACCCATGCGAATGGCAGCGGGAATGTTCATGCAGAATCCTATGATGGCCGCGAGCAGCGTCGCGATGGCACCTGCGGAATAGGTAATTCCGGGCCCCGTCAAGAGCCAGGCAGAATTGAGTCCGCCCGATTCGACCCACATGAGATAGCCGCCGGAGACGAGGGTCGTGATCGCTGCGACCACCAGCTTGAGAGGCAGCCGCTGCACGACCGTCAGCTGCTTCATGATGGCGGCACCGCCGGCGCCCGACGCCCGCACCGCTGGCATGACGTGCCAGGCGAGCAGAATCGCGCCACCGGCCCAGAAAACGCCGGCAAGCACATGAAAAAGTCGGATCAGCAGCCACGCGAGACCGTGCATCTCGTTCACCCGATCTTTTCGCGGATCACCCTCTTCTACTACCGGTCTCGGCGTGGGGCAAGCATCGACCTGGCCCGGTCCGGTAACCGTTGGCGGCCGGCCTAGCGCTACGGCAATCGGTATCCGCGCTTCGCGTAGTCGAAGCCCAGAAGCTCATGTCGTGTTACGTCCGCGTGTGGCGCGGACGCGTAGTAGCCGCGAATTTCCCGTAGCAGCAGGCTTGCCGGATCGAACGCGCAATACTCGAGTCCGCGCAGAATCCAGTCGCTCCGGTCAAATGTCCGCGACCACTCGACGGCCGCCGCGTACTGCTCGACGTCCGTGACGATCCGGTCGATGAAGTACGCGCCGCCCCGATTGCGGGTGTCGTGGACGATCGCATTGCCGATGACCGCCCCGCCGCGGAGCGGTGGCAGATGCGGCAGATAGTGGACGGCATCCGGCGCGAAGCACGCAGCAATTGCGCCCGCATCCTGCGCCATACACGCCTCGAAATACGCGCCGATCACTTGCTGGATCTGCCGCGCGACCGGGTTGGTTGGCACGCTCCATCTCCTCTGCCGCCATCCGACGATCGAAAGCGGGCCCCACGAATTCTACGCGGGCGAATTGGCGGGTCTACCCTTCGGCCGGCGAGCCACCCGCGCTTCACCGCACTCCGATGCCAGGCTGCGTGCTGCCCGCCACTTTTTGGCGGCGTATATACTGAATTCTGGAATTGGAATTCTATCCTTTAACCTCTCGCGCGGAGACGTACCCTATGGTTCGCCTATTCGGCATCTGATTGCTTTGCGGTCTCGTGCTGGGCTGCCAGCCCAGCGCCCAGCCAGCCCCCAGCGCGCCGACCGCCGGTTCCGCCGCGCACGATAGAGCCGCGCACGAGGCGCACGATGCCTATGTGCGCGCCATCAACTCGAACGACATTGACGGGCGCGCCGCGATGTTCACGGAAGCTGTCGTGTTCCTGTCGGCGGGCGCGAAACCGCTCGTCGGCAAGCCGGCGGCCCGCGCCTGGTGCGCGGACTACTTGAAGGCGTTCAAGACGCACTGGGACAAGCCCGTAAAAAGGAGTTCGTGATTTCGGGCGACTACGCGTTCGAGCGATACGACTACACCTCGACCGTTACGCCGACCGGCGGCGGCATGCCCGTCGTTGACACGGACTGGGGCATCGTCGTCTATCACCGTAAGACTGACGGCGTGTGGCGAGTCGCGCGTGACGCGTTCGGCCCGGGTCATCCACCGGCTGCCCAGTAACGCGCGCGGGGATCGGTGCCGGGCCTCTCGCATCGGCGGCGCGCTCGAGCCGGACGTCGCACGGCGTCGGACCTCGGGTCGTTCGATTGGGCATCGGTCGCGCGATCGAGTCGCCGCGTCAGTCCGATTGCTTGAAGCCGTGTTCGCGGGCGAAGACCATGGCCTGCGCACGCGAACGAACGCCGAGCTTGTCGAACAGGTTCGATGCGTGATTTCGAACAGTCTTTTCGCCGATGTGCAACCGTTCTGCAATGTGACCGTTGCTGAGGCCGTCGGCCATCAGACCGAGAACCTGCCGCTCGCGGCTCGACAATACGTCGAACACCCTTCGACCCGCCTCGTCGCCGGGTGCCAGAAACGATAGCACCGCCTCGCGGAACCGGTCCCAGGCTGGTTCGTGCTCGAGCAACACGTGATTGCGCGAATCGAGCTCCACGAACTCCGCTCCGGGGATGGTGCTGGCGAGCAGTCTCCCCTCGCTGATCGGGACCACCTCGTCGTTACGCGCGTGCACGACCAGTGTCGGGACTTTGACCAGCGGGAGAAGGTCCGAGATGTCGACAACGGCCCTTGCCTCGAGCAGCGTCGCCGCCATTTCCCCGTCCGTGCACCGCATGCAGAGCTCGTTGAACCACGATAGCTGCTCGGGCGTACCGCCAGGGATGAAGCGTGACGTAAAGACCTGCCGGAACGAGGGATTGCTCGCCGACCAGGCAACGCGCGCGAGCTCCGTCATGGCGCGGTAGGCACTCGCTGCCGCGGGGTTGCCGCGCTTGTAGGCGCCGTGCGCATAGCCACCGTACAGGATGAGTCTCCGGACCCGCTCGGGGTGCAAGGCCGCGTACTGGATGCACGCAGCGGCGCCCTGCGAGATTCCGAGCAGCGTCAGCGGCACGTCGGTTTGCGCCGCATCGATGACCCCCTCGAGGTCCGAAGTCCACTGCGGCAGCGAAAAGGGCCCGCCGCGCCAGTCGCTCATGCCGCATCCGCGCTCGTCGTAGCGGATGAATCGCCAGCGGCTGGACAGAAAGCGGATCCAGTGGCTCCACACTGGACTGTCGCACTCGTACTCGAGGTGGGTGAGCCAGTTGGCGGCCTTGACCAGCGGCGGTCCGCTGCCCGCCGTCGCCCA
The DNA here is from genome assembly GCA_964395195.1 of uncultured Steroidobacteraceae bacterium. Classification (GTDB taxonomy): domain Bacteria; phylum Pseudomonadota; class Gammaproteobacteria; order Steroidobacterales; family Steroidobacteraceae; genus CAIKZZ01. The sequence goes on along the minus strand of CAYNCY010000169.1, from coordinate 1,079 downwards.
CGCGAGGCGCGTGCCGTCGGCATTCTTGAGGAACCGCACCGTCTGACGAAATCGCGCCGGCTCAGCGCCCGACCGGGACATTTGTCTCAGGTCCTCGCCTTCATTTGCCGGCCATCGGGACAAAGGTCCGATGGAGCGGGAATCCCGTGCCTTTCATAGTCAAACCCCGACAGGAGGACTTGACCATGCTAAGACATTTACTGTTGTTCGCGTACGGCCTCTTCTGCTACGTGTTGTTCCTGGCCACGTTCCTGTACGCGGTCGCCTTCGTGGGTGGCTGGTACGTCCCGCGACAGCTCGACGGCGTGCTCACGGGTTCGATGCCGGCCGCACTACTCACCGATGCGGCGCTGCTCGCCATCTTCGCCCTGCAGCACAGCATCATGGCACGACGCTGGTTCAAGGAGCGCTGGACGCAGATCATTCCGTGGGTTGTCGAACGCTCGACGTACGTGCTCTGCGCAAGCGCGGCACTCGCGCTCGTGATCTGGCAATGGCGGCCGCTCGGCGTGTCGATCTGGACGGTCGAGGACCCGCTCGGTCGCGCGGTCCTTTGGGCGCTTTTCGCATTCGGTTGGGGCACGGTGCTGACGACTACGTTCCTGATCAACCACTTCGACCTGTTCGGGCTGCGGCAGGTGTGGTTGCCGCTGATCGGCAAGCCCTACACGCCCGTCGCCTTCCGCACGCCACTCCCGTACCGACTCGTCAGGCATCCGCTGTATCTCGGCTTCCTGTTCGTGTTCTGGTCGACACCGCACATGACGCTCGCGCATCTCTTCTTCGCGGTCGGCACCACGGGCTACATCCTGGTCGGCATCTACTACGAGGAAAAGGACCTGCTGTCCGAACACGGAGCACATTACGCAGACTATCGCCGACGCGTCCCGATGCTGCTGCCCGGACGGCGCCGGATGACGGCGCAGGTGGAGGCCGCGACGAGGACGGTCCTCGCCGAGCACCGCTGACACCGGCGCGGCGCGGCGGATCTACCCAGGGTGCGGGTGAACTCCGCGCCGCGCATCCGGGTCCCTCACGGGAACGGCCCGGCAACCACCGAATGGCGGGTGACGGCCGCG
>CAYNCY010000168.1:0-7809 GCA_964395195.1 uncultured Steroidobacteraceae bacterium | reverse complement strand
GGCGCATCGACCAGGAGCGCACGGGCTTCCTAGAGCGTCAGGCTCGCGGGCTCGCGGTCTTTCGGGATCCGGGCGTTCCGCTTGCCGTCGGTCAGGTACGGGCCAAAACGCCCGTTCAGCACCTGCATGTCGTCGACGCCGTAGTCCTTGATGAGGCGCAGGGCGTCGGCGACCTTCTTCTCCTCCACGAGCTCGAGCGCGCGCGGGAATTCAATCGTGTACGGATCGTCGGTCTTGATCGAGACGTACTTGGCGCCGAACTTGACGTACGGACCGAAGCGTCCGACGCCGACCGAGACGGTCTCGCCGGTCGGGAGCTCGCCGAGCGTCTTCGGCAGCGTGAAGAGCTTGAGCGCTTCCTCGAGCGTGACCGAGTCCATCTTCTGCCCCGGGCGAAGCCCCGCGAACTTCGGCTTCTCGACGTCGTCCTTGGTGCCGAGCTGGGCGAAGGGGCCGTACTGGCCGATGCGCACGCTCACCGGGCGCTTCGAGGTCGGGTCGATGCCGAGCTGGCGCGCCTGCGCGACCTGCTCGCGGGTCACGGTCTTCTCGATATTCCTGACGAGCGATATGAACGGCGTCCAGAACTCCCGCAGCACCGGCACCCATTCCTTGTCGCCGCGCGAGATGTCGTCGAGCTCGTCCTCGAGCCTGGCGGTGAAGTCGTAGTCGACGTACTTCGGGAAGAACCGCACCAGGAACTGGCTGACGATCTTGCCGGTGTCAGTCGGCAGGAAGTTCCGGCGCTCGTCCTCGACGTACTTGCGCGCGCGCAGCGTCTCGATGATCGCGGCGTAGGTCGACGGGCGGCCGATGCCGCGCTCCTCGAGCGCCTTGACGAGCCCGGCCTCGGTGTAGCGGGGCGGCGGCTCGGTGAAGTGCTGCTCGGGCCGAAGCTCGAGGAGTTCGGCGACATCGCCCGCGACGAGCGCGGGCAGGCGGCCGCCGCCGTCCTCGCTCTCCTCGTCGTCGTTCCGGTCGACTTCGTAGGCGGCGAGGTAGCCGGGCTTGATCAGGGTCGAGCCGCTCGCGCGGATGACGCCAACCGGAGCGGCGCCCGCGGGCTGCCCGGCCGGGTGCATCGTGACGGCGACCTGCTCGAAGAGTGCGTTCGTCATCTGCGAGGCGACGGTGCGCTTCCAGATGAGCGAGTAGAGCCGCCACATGTCCTCGTCGATGTGGCCGCGCAGCTTGTCGGGCGTGTTCGCCGCGGAGGTCGGGCGGATCGCCTCGTGCGCTTCCTGGGCGTTCTTCTGCTTGTTCGCGTACGAGCGCGGCTCCGCGGGCAGCCCCTCGGGCCCGTACAGCACGCCAATCGTCTCGCGGATCTGGCCGATGGCCTCGGCGGACAGCGACGTCGAGTCGGTACGCATGTAGGTGATGAGGCCGACCGGGCCCTCGCCGAAGTCGACGCCCTCGTAGAGCTTCTGCGCGAGCTGCATGGTGCGCCGCGCGCTGAAGCCGAGCCGGTTCGCGGCCGCCTGCTGCAGCGTCGAGGTCCGGAAGGGTCCCTGCGGGCTCCTCGAGCGCGGCTTCGCCTCGACGTTGACGACGCGCAGCTTCCCCGCACACGCCGCGTTGAGGCGTTTCTCGACGTCGCGCGCCGCGGCCTCGGCCGTCAGGCTGAAGCGGCTCTTGCTGACGTCGGCTTCCAGCTTCTCGCCGTCGATCTCGACGACCCGCGCGCGAAACGGCTGGCCGCCCTTGGCCGCATCGACCTCGAGCGTCCAGTACTCCTGGCTCACGAACGCGACGATCTCGGCCTCGCGCTCGCAGATGAGCCTGAGTGCCACGCTCTGCACGCGCCCGGCCGAGAGGCCCGGCATGATCTTCTTCCACAGGAGCGGCGAGAGGTTGAAGCCGACGAGGTAGTCGAGCGCGCGGCGCGCCTGCTGGGCGCTGACGAGCTCCTTCGAGAGCTTCTCGGGGCTCGCGATCGCCTTCTGGATCTCGTTCTTGGTGATCTCGAAGAACTTGGCGCGGTACACGTCCTTGTCCTTGAGGACGCCGCGCTCCTTCAGGATCTCGTGCAGGTGCCAGCTGATGGCCTCGCCCTCGCGGTCAGGGTCCGTCGCGAGGTAGAGCGAGTCGGCCTTGCGCATGGCCTTCTCGATCGCATCGACGTGCTTTTCGTTGCGCTCGATCAGCGCGTAGCGCATCTCGAAGTTCTTGTCGGGGTTGACCGCGCCTTCCTTAGGCACCAGGTCGCGGACGTGCCCATAGGACGCGAGCACCTCGAAGCCCTTGCCCAGGTACTTCTTGATGGTCTTGGCCTTGGCCGGCGACTCGACGATGACGAGGTTGTTGCTCATTGCCCCAAAAAAACTAAACCGCGGACCCTAAGGCCGCGGCTCGTTTCGACTCCGTTCGACGGAGCGCCCCTCAGCTTCAGTGCAGGGCGTCCGACTGGTTCTCGAACACCAGATCTTCCATGCGCTGGTAGGCCTGTTCCTGCCCCGGCTGGCTGAACAGCACCATCAGCACGACCCACTTGACCTGCTCGATGTCGATCTCCTCGGCCTCGAGCGCGAGCAGCCGGTCGATCACGAGCTCGCGCTGCTGCGTCGAGAGGATGCCGATGTTCTCGAGCTGCACGAGGTAGCCGCGCACCTCCGCGGCGAGCCTCGCCTGCTCGTAGCCGTTGAAGACCCGGAACGAGCGCTTGTTGGCATCGCCCACGGGCGGGGCGGTCTCGCCCGACAGGCCCTCCAGCCACTCGAGCGCGCGCTCGATCCCGCTCTCGGCGAAACCGGCGTGCTCGAGCTCCTCGCGCAGGACGTCGCGGCTCGGCTGCGGCACGTCGTCCGACTCGAGGTAGTTTTCAAACAGGTAGATCAGGATGTCGAGCACGTTGTCGTTCATCGGGTCTTTCATGTTGCGCGTCCCGCGCGCAGCGCGCGGCCAGGGCGTCGGTCACGCGCGGCAACATCGTGCGCCCGATCCTGATGCTCTCGGATCAGGAGCACGGCGGACACGGTCTGGGCGGCGGAGCCCGAGGGTTTGACCAACGTGTCGTCGTCCAGCGGTTCGAAGCCGGGGGCATCTAAACTCATTTCACCGGCCTTGTCCAACCGCACTCGGTGCGGGATAGGGCCGATTCAACCTATTGCAAGCCGCGCGAGCGGCCTTTTTTCCGTGCACGACGCTGCGCGGGCCCGTCCTGACGGGCGCCCGAGGTGACTTAAGGGGAGGGGTCGGGCGGCGCGCGGAGTTGAGTCCGCGCGCGCCACGAGGCGGGGAGCCTCAGGGGTTCTTGACGATATCCCCGACGTGCATCTGGTCGACCGAGTCCATCACGAGCGCGTAGCTCATGCGCTCGTAGGCCTTGAAGACCATCAGGAGGCCCGAGCGCTCGCTCGGCAGGCGCACGTTCGGCTGGAAGGGCTCGGTGAACTGGTTCGTGTTCGACGCACCACCCGGACCCCGGTCCTTGACGCGCTCGCCCACCTGCCAGATCGCGAGCACGTTGCCGGGCTCGAGGCCGCTGTGCTTGCCGCGGTTGATGACGACGACGGCGTACTGGCCGATCACCGACGTGCCGCCCACGACCGCGATCACCGTGCCGTTGACGGTCTCGGCGGGCGCATGCGGCACGAAATCATTCGTGAGCTCGAGGCGGTCGTGCACGAGGCGGTCGCCCGCGAGCGTCTCGCGGGCGGATTCCGTGAGGATGAACTTCGCGAGGTCCTTGTCCTTGCCAGTGCCCTCGGCGCCGCGCTCGAGGCGCGCCGAGCCGGTGTACACGCCGAGGTAGCCGAGGAAGTGCCCGTCATCCGGGTCCTTCAGCTTCTCGCCGAGGTGCACCACGTTGTAGCGGGCGCCGGGGTCGGCGCCCGTGATGCGCGAGTAGAAGTGATCGCCCGCACCACCCATCGCAACGCGATCGCCGAAGGCGACGACGTAGGGGAGGGTCTTGGCATCCTCCTCCGCGATGACGCTGGGCTTCGACATGAACGCCGCGACCAGTTCGAAGGGAATCGGGTTGATCGCCTCGTTGAGCGGGGTCGAGCGCATCTGCGGCTCGAGCCGCGTCGTGTCGCCGCGCTCGACGCGGATCTGCGGCTGGCCGGTGACGGCGTCGTAGACGAGCCGCAGCGTATCGCCGGGGTAGATCTTGTGCGGGTTCTGGACCTCGGGATTGAGGTACCACACCTCCGGCCAGTACCAGGGCTGCGACAGGAACTTCGAGGAGATGCCCCAAAGCGTGTCGCCCTTCTGCACGACGTAGGAGGAGGGCGCATCGGGCGCGAGCGGCACCGAGGTACTGCGGCCCGGGGCCGGAGTCGCGGGCTTGCCCGGGTCCGGATCCGCGGCCAGCGCGAGCTGTCCGACCAGGGCGCCGAGCGCCAGGATTGCTGCGAACTTAGGGAACTGTTTCATGGAGTTGCATGTCCGCTTGTGGACCCCGATATAGGTCCAACCGAGGAAGACCCGACGAGGCTCGCCACCCTATAATCTGGCTACGCGAGTCGCCACACGGGCGACATTAAGTCCAATGCCACCCAAACTTTAGCAGCATTATTGCGCTGGTTGCACGAACTGCCCCGCTTATAAACATGACCCGCCTCACGATTCTTGAATATCCCGACCCCCGGCTGCGCACCCGGGCCACTCCCGTGGCCGCCGTGGACGCCTCCATCCGGCAGCTGATCGACGACCTGTTCGAGACCATGTATGCCGCCAAGGGCGTGGGGCTGGCCGCCACCCAGGTGAACGTGCACAAGCGCCTCCTGGTCGCGGACATCTCCGAGGCCAAGGACACGCCGCTTGCCTTCGTGAACCCGGAGGTCCTCTCCCGCGAGGAGATCGGCACGATGCAGGAGGGGTGCCTGTCGGTCCCGGGCTTCTACGAGGACGTGAACCGGGCGCACCGGATCCGGATCCGGGCGACGGGGCGCGACGGGAACACGTTCGAGATGGACGCCGAAGGGCTGCTCGCGGTCTGCGTGCAGCACGAGATCGACCACCTCGACGGCAAGCTCTTCGTCGACTATCTCTCCGAGCTCAAACGCAACCGCATCCGCCGCAAGCTCGAGAAGGAGCAGCGCCAGCGCGCGTCCGAGAGCGAGCCCGGGCGCGCGCCGGCGCTCTGAGCCCGTGCCCGTCTCGGTCGTCTATGCGGGCACCCCCGAGTTCGCGGTGCCGGCGCTCGATGCGCTCGCCGCTTCGGGTGTTCGGCTCACCGCCGTCCTGACCCAGCCCGACCGCCCCGCCGGCCGGGGCCGTGCGCTCGCCGCGAGCCCGGTCAAGGCGCGGGCCCTCGCGCTCGGCCTCCCGGTGCTCCAGCCCGCCACTCTTAAGGAGAGTGCGGCGCTCGAGGCGCTCGCCGCGCTCGCGCCCGACGTGCTCATCGTCGCGGCCTACGGCCTCCTCTTGCCCGCGCCCGTGCTCGCGCTGCCGCGGCTGGGTTGCATCAACATCCACGCCTCGCTGCTGCCGCGCTGGCGTGGCGCCGCGCCGGTGCAGCGCGCGCTCCTCGCCGGGGACGCCGAGACGGGCGTCGCCATCATGCGCATGGAAGCGGGCCTCGACACGGGCCCCGTCTACGCGACGCGGCGTGTTCCGATTGAGTCCCGCGACACGGGCGGCTCGCTGACGCTGCGCCTCGCGGGGGCGGGTGCGACGCTCCTCATCGAGGCGCTCGAGGCCATCGTTGCGGGCACCTCCGAGGCCGTGCCGCAGGAGGCGAGCGGCATCACCTACGCGCGCAAGCTCGAGAAGGCCGAGGCGCCGCTCGACTGGCGCAGGAGCGCACTCGAGCTCGACCGGCAAGTGCGCGCGTTCGTGCCCTGGCCGGTCGCCACGACCGCGTGGAACGGAACGACGCTGCGCGTCCACGCGGCGCGTCCGGTCGAGGGCCCGTTCGCGGCGAGTCCCGGCACCGTGCTCGCGCAGAATGCAGGGGGCATCGACGTCGCGACGGGCGCTGGCGTGCTTCGCCTCGAGAAGGTCCAGCTCGCCGGCCGCGGCATCGTCGGCGCCGCCGAGCTCGCGCGCGATGCGCGGCTGGGTCTCACGGCGGGCAGCCGCTTCGACGGGGCACCGTGAGCGAGGGCGTTCAGAGCCGCGTGGCCGCCGCGCGGGCCATCGCCGCCGTGTTCGGGGGCCAGACGCTCGAGCGCGCACTCGCGAGCGGCCGCGAAGCCGCCGCAGGCGCGAATTCCGGTGCCAGCGAGCGGGCGCACGCGCAGGCGCTCGCCTTCGGAGCGCTCAGGTTCGGCCACCGGCTGAAGCACGTGTTGCAGGCGCTCCTCGAGCGACCGTGGGAGCAGCAGGCGCCGGAGCTGCGCGCGCTCCTCCTGGTCGGTCTCTACCAGCTCGAGTACGCGGGCACCGCGCCGCATGCCGCGGTCAGCACCACCGTCGAGGCCGCACGCTCGCTCGGCCAGGGCCGCGCCGCGGGCCTCGTCAACGCGGTGCTGCGCCGCTTCCAGCGCGAGCGCGTCTCGCTCCTCGCCCAGGCCGACGGCACGCTCGCGGGTCGAAGCTCCCACCCCGAGTGGTTCACGGAAACGATCGCCCGCGAGCGGGGTGAGCTCGCGCCCGCCATTCTCGCGGCGAACAACGAGCACCCGCCGCTCTGCCTGCGCGCGAACGTCGCGCGCACGTCTGCCGCCGAACTCGCCGACCGGCTCGAGGCCGAGGGCCACGCGGTCCGCCTCGTGCCCTTCGCGCCGGCCGCGGTCGTGCTCGAGCGCCCCATCGACGTGCGCTCTCTCCAGGTGTTCCAGCAGGGACTCTGCTCGGTACAGGACGCCGCCGCCCAGCTCGCCGCGCCTCTCCTCGCCGCCCGGCCCGGCGAGCGCGTGCTCGATGCCTGCGCGGCGCCGGGCGGCAAGACCTGCCATCTCGCCGAGTCGGTTCCCGGCCTCGGCGAGCTCATCGCGCTCGACATCGATGCGGCGCGGGCGCTGCGGATCGATGAGAACCTCGCGCGGCTCGGCCTCACCGCGACGGTCCGGGTGGGGGCCGTGGAGGACCCCAACGTGCTCGGCGATGCCCGCTTCGACCGGATCCTCCTCGATGCCCCCTGCTCCGGGTCCGGGGTCATCCGCCGCCACCCCGACATCAAGTGGTTGCGGCGTCCCTCCGACCTCCCGGCGCTCGCCGAGCGCGAGTCGGCGCTGCTCGCGAGCCTCTGGCCGCGCCTCGCGCCGGGCGGGCGGCTCCTCTACGCCACCTGCTCGGTTTTCCGGGCCGAGGGCGCCACCGCGATCGACCGTTTCCTCGCCGCGACGCCCGGGGCGGTGGATGTCACGGAATCTGCTAGCCTTCAGCTGACCGGACTGGCAGCGCCTGAGAGCCCGGGCGAGACGGGCCTGACCCTGCTGCCGGGGATTGCCGGTACCGACGGGTTCTACTACGCCTGCCTCGAACGGCGCGCCCCTTGATCCATCGACGTGACGGGATCCGCTCTCCGCTCGCCATGAACCGCGTCGCCGCCCACCGTCCGAGCCCTCGCCGCTGGCGCCGCCTGGCGCTCGCCGCCTTTCTCTTCGGTGTCGCCGGCGCGCTCCATGCCGAGGACGTCGCGCTCGAGGACGGCGGTCGCTTCGAGGTGCGCTCGGCGTTCCTCGAGCCCGCCGAGCACGTCTACCAGCTGAACGCGACCTTGAACCTCGCGCTCAGCAAGAGCGCGCAGCAGGCGATCCGCGAGGGCGTGCCGGTCGCGCTCGAGCTCGACCTCTCGGTCGACCGCAAGCGCCGCTACTGGCGCGACCAGCAGATCGCCTACCTCGCCGAGCGCTGGCAGATCCGCTACCACGCGCTGTCCGAGCGCTACGTCGTCAACAGCCTCAACAGCGGCGA
>CAYNCY010000167.1:0-7888 GCA_964395195.1 uncultured Steroidobacteraceae bacterium | reverse complement strand
GCGGTCACCGAGCTCGAGCGGCTGCTGAAGGAGGAGCCCGAGAACCGGACGTTCAAGACGACCTACGCGACCGCCTGTGTCGGGCTTGGCGACCACGAGAAGGCACTCGAGCTCTACCGGGCGCTCCTCGTCGACGCGCCGAAGAGCTCGGAGCTGCACCTCTCGGTCGCGCACACGCTGAAGACGCTCGGTCGCCCGGCCGAGGCGATCGAGTCGTACCGCGAGGCGGCGGCGAGTCGCAGCGACTACGGCGATGCCTACTGGAGCCTCGCGAACCTCAAGACCTACCGCTTCACCGACACGGAGCTCGCGACCATGCAGGCGGCCGAGGCGGCGCCCGACACGCGTCCGATCGACCGGTATCACCTCTGTTTCGCGCTCGGCAAGGCGCTAGAGGACCGCGGCGCCTTCGAGGACTCCTACCGCTACTACGAGCGCGGCAACGCGCTCAGGCACGCTGAATCCGCCTACGACGGGGCCTACCTCGAGAAGGTGACGACGCTGCAGCACGAGGTCTGCACGCGCGAGTTCTTCGAGCAGCGCCAGGGCTTTGGAACGCCGGAGCCGGACCCGATCTTCATCGTCGGCCTGCCGCGCTCAGGCTCGACGCTGCTCGAGCAGATCCTCGCCTCGCACTCGAAGGTCGAGGGCACGATGGAGCTCGCCGATATCGCGGTCACCGCGATCGAGCTCGAGGGACACAACCGCAACTCTGACGACCCGCGCTACCCGCGGGTGCTGGCGGACATGCCGGCCGAGGCGTTTTTGAAGCTCGGGCAGAAGTACCTCGCCGACACGCGCATCTACCGGACCGGCAAGCCCTTCTTCATCGACAAGATGCCGAACAACTTCCGCCACATCGGCCTCATCCACCTGATGCTGCCGAACGCGAAGATCATCGATGCGCGCCGCGAGCCGATGGCCTGCTGCTTCAGCAACTTCAAGCAACTGTTCGCCTCCGGCCAGGAATTCACGTACAGCATCGCGGACATCGCCCGCTACTACCGCATCTACATCGATCTCATGGACCACTGGGAGCGGGCCCTCCCGGGCCGCGTGTTGCGAGTCCAGCACGAGGACGTCGTCAACGACCTCGAGGGCAACGTGCGCCGGATCCTCGACTACTGCGGGCTCGAGTTCGAGCCGAAGTGCCTTGAGTTCCACAAGACCGAACGAAGCGTCCGGACCGCGAGCTCCGAGCAGGTGCGCCAGCCGATCTTCCGCGAGGGCCTCGACCAGTGGCGGAACTTCGAGCCGTGGCTCGGACCGCTCAAGCTCGCGCTCGGTGACCTGGCCGGTGGCTAGCGCGGGGGCCCGAGCCGGCCATTGCCAGCGCGATCTCCCGGGCCGCACTATGAGCGGTCAACGCCGCCAGGTCCTGCCATGACAGACGCGCCCGCCTCCGCCCGACGCCGCGACCGCGGTCGCACGCCGCGGTCGACGGGTCCCTCGCTCGCACCGCTCCCGCGCCTCCACAACCGCTGGGCGCCGCTCGAGATCCTCGACGCCGAGCAGGTCGAGCGCATCGTGCTCGCGGCCTACCGGATCCTCGAGGAGGCCGGGCTCGAAATCCGAAGTTCCGCCGCGCGCGCGGTATTCCGTCGCGCGGGCGCCCTCGTCGACGACGAGACGCAGATGGTCCGCATGGGGCGCGAACTCGTCGAGGCGAGCCTCGCGACCGCCCCGGAGCGCTTCGTGCTCCGCGCGCGCAACCCGGAGCGCGACCTGCACGTCGGCGGTGACGTCGTGAACTTCGGGCCGGTCAACGGCGCGCCCAACATCACGGACCTCGAAGGCGGCCGTCGCTACGGCGACCTCGAGGCGTTTCGCACGATCCTGAAGCTCACGCACACGCTCGGCATCCTGCACTGGCAGGGCGGCATCGTCGTCGAGCCGACCGACGTGCCGGTCTCCTACCGCCACCTCGCGACCTACCAGGCGCACATCGAGCACGCGGACGTCGTCTGGGCCGCGCGCGGCGTCGGCGGCGTGCAGGCGGAGGATGCGATCGCGCTCTCGGCAATCGAGCACGGCTGCTCGGTGGAGGATCTCGCGGCCCGGCCGACGCTGATGTCGGTCACCAACGTCAACTCGCCGCGGCGCGTCGATGAGGAGATCCTCGACAACATCATGGTGATGGCACGCCACGGCCAGTGCGTCGTGATCACGCCGTTCACGCTCATGGGCGCCATGGCGCCGATCACGCTCGCGGGCGCCCTCGTGCAGCAGACCGCCGAGGCGCTCGCGATCATCACGCTCTGCCAGCTCATCCGACCCGGGACGCCGTGCGTGATGGGCGGGTTCACCTCGAACGTCGACATGCGCACCGGGTCGCCCGCCTTCGGGACCCCCGAGTACGTGCACGCGGCGCTCGCGACGGCGCAGCTCGGACGGCGCCTCAGGCTTCCCGTGCGCACGAGCGCGGTCAACGCCTCGCCGACGGTCGACGCGCAGTCGACCTACGAGACGATGTTCTCGCTGCAGGCCGCGATCCTGAGCCACAGTCACCTGATCAACCACGCGGCCGGCTGGCTCGAGGGCGGTCTCTCGGCGTCGCTCGAGAAGATCATCGTCGATGCGGAGCTTCTGCGCGGGTGGGCGGAGATCCTGAAGCCGGTCACCTTCACGGACGACGACCTTGGCGTCGAGGCGATCAAGGGCGTGGCCGCGGGCGGGCACTTCTTCGGCACCGCGCACACGCTTGCGCGCTACGAATCGGCGTTCTACCGGCCGCTCCTCTCGGACTGGTCCAACTTCGAGAGCTGGACGGAGGCCGGGTCCCGCAGCGCCACCGAGCGCGCGACCGGCATCTGGAAGAAGCTGCTCGCCGAGTACGTCGCGCCACCGCTCGATGCGGCCGTGCAGGAGGCGGTGCGCGACTACGTCGCGCGGCGCACGCGCGTGCTCGAGTCGAGCGGCTAGGCCGCGAAAGCACCCCATGACGTCCGCGCTCATGAACGCGCGCATGTACGCGGTGACGCCCGCGGTCGAGGCCGCGTGGCGGGCACTCCTCGGCCACGTCGCCGCCGATGCCGGAGTCGCGCTCGAGTACCACCCCTATCCGGCGCCGCAACCGCTCGAGCGGCTCTGGGCGCGCGAGGATCTCGGCGCGGTTCTCATGTGCGGCTATCCGATTGCGCTCGGGCTCGCGCCCGTCGCGCCGATCGCCGCGCCCATCCCGCGCGCGGGTTGGGTGCCGGGGCGCCCCTGCTACTGCTCCGACCTCATCGTCCGGCGCGAGGCGGCTTACCGAACGATCGAGGACACCTTCGGCGGGCGCGCCGGCTGGACGGTCGAGCACTCGCACTCCGGCTTCAACGCGTTCCGGCACCACCTGCTCGGCTACCGGAGCGAGGCGCGGCCCCGCCTCTACGCCGAGGTGGTCGGCAACCTGGTGACCGCACGCAATATCCTGGATGCGGTCGCCGACGGTCGCATCGACATCGGGCCGCTCGATGCCTACTGGCACCGGCTGATCGCGCACCACGCGCCCGAGCTCACCGCCCGCGTGCGCGTGCTCGCCTCGACCGCGCCCGCACCGATGCCGGCGTTCGTCGCGGCGGCCAGCCTGCCCGGCGAATCAGTGGTGCGGCTCAGGGAAGCGTTCGTCGCCGCGGCCACGCGACCCTGGTTTCCGGTGCTCGCCGAGCCGTTGCTGCTGGAGGGATTTGCGGGAGTCGGTCGCGAGGACTTCGCGCTGACCCTTCGGTGGGATGCCGAGGCGCGGGCGGCCGGCTACCCGCTCCCCGCCTGACCGCGATCCCCGTTCAGTGCGCCCGGTGGCGCGGCACGCGCCCGGAAGGGTGCGTGAGCTCGTCGTGCGAGCGGAACAGGAAGCGGCGAACCACGTCGAAGTAGGTCGAGTAGAGCAGGCCGCCGTTCTCGACGATCAACCGCTCGCGCGTCACCTGGTAGCGGGCATTGAGCTCGTACCAGGGCGTACCCGGCTCCTCGTGGTGGAGCGAGTGCAGGTTGTTGAAGAGAAAGAGCGGCCCGAGGATCCACGAGCGCTCGACGATCGCAATGCGCTCGCGCGCGCCGGGACGGGCGCGGTGCTCGGCGAATGACCGCACGAGCAGGAGTGCATTGCCCGGAATGATCATCGCGACGACGTAGATCCAGAACGGGATGTGGCAGACCACCGTGACCCAGAGCACCACCGGCAGGCACCAGAGCAGATGCTCGAGCCAGGCCCGCAGTACCCCCTGATCGCCCCGGAGGATCGCGCGCGCATCGCTCCTCAGGAACTTCGCGATACGCCAGGACGAACCGATCAGCACGCGACCCGCGAGCGTCTGCTGCGAGTGGTAGAGCGCGCGGCTGACCGGGTTCATCCGCGCATAGTCCTCGGGCGTCCAGTAAAACGTCTCCGGGTCGTCGATCGGGTCGGTCAGCCGCTCGTCAGCGTGGTGCACGAGATGGGTGTGCCGGTAGCGGTCGTACGGGAGCCAGAGCGACAGCGGCACGATGCCGAGCAGGCGGTTGACCGACCGCCAGCGCGTCGGATGGCCGTGCAGGATCTCGTGCTGGAGCGAGCTGTGGAGCGTCAGGACAACGGCGACCGCCGGTGCGACGACCCAGAGGGGCCAGTGCCCGTAGGCGAGCGTCACGGCCACCCAGGCACCGTACGCGAGGAGAATCAGGAGCAGTGTCGGGGCTTCAACCGCGGGCAAGGTCGTCTTGCGTCGGTGACTCTCGCGCGGCAGGGCGCCCTCGGGCGCGGGTGCGTTCATCGGCCGGAAAACCCCAGAAACTACCCTCGATTGTAGCGAATCGCCGACCCCGCCGCCGGCCTGACCGCCGCTTCTGCGACGCGGTACCAGAATATTTGGTTCTTAGACGCGCACCGCGCGAAGCACCCTCCGTTCGAGGGCTGCCATGGCGTCGTAGAGCAGCATCGCCATGAGCCCCGTCACGAGGCCTCCCTGCAGGATGAAGGCCGTGTTGTTGGAAAGGAGTCCCGCGATGATGACCTCGCCAAGGCCCTTCGCCGCGACCGTCGAGCCGATCGTCGCGGTGCCGATGTTGATCACGAGCGAGAGCCGCACGCCCTCGAGGATCAGCGGCATCGCGAGCGGCAGCTCCACCGCGAGCAGTCGTTGCCGGGGGCTCATGCCCATGCCGTTCGCCGCCTCGAGGACGGCAGGGGGGCAGCCCTTGAGCCCGGCAATCGTGTTCTCGAAGATCGGCAGGAGACCGTAGGCGAACAGCGCGATCAGCGTCGGGGTCTCGCCGAAGCCGACGAGCGGCACGGCGATCGCGAGCACGGCCACGGGCGGAAAGGTCTGGCCGATGTTGACGAGCGTGCGCGACAGCGGCAGAAACGCGGCGCCTCGCGAACGCGTGACGGCGATGCCGAGCGCGACGGCGACGACGGTGCTCGCGGCCGCGGCGATGAACACCGTCGCCAGGTGCGCGAGCGCGAGCCCGAGGAGGCTGCCCTGGTCGTAGATCGGCGGCGCGCCGTATTCGGTGAGCCCCCGGAAGAGCGGTGCGAAGCGTTGCGGCACCGTCAGGAACGCGACCAGGAGGCCGAGCGCCGCGAGGCGAAGCGCAGTGGCCGCGGCCCGCATCAGGCGCTGCGTCCGCGCGCGAGGATGTCCTCGATGCTGAGCCGCCCGGCGGGCGTTCCGTCGGGCCCGAGTACCGTCGCCGCGCGGGCGCCGCTCCACACGAGCTCCGACAGCACGTCGCGCAGCGAGGCATTCGCCGGGACGCTCGGCCCGTCGGCGGGCCCGGGCTCCGCCGCCTCGCCCGCGGTCGTCAACGACAGGAGTTTCATCGCCCGGTCGCCCGTTCCGGTCATGCGCGTGACGAAGGCATCCGCGGGCTTGAGGAGGAGCGCGGCGGGACGGTCGTACTGCAGCACCTTGCCCGCGCTCATCACCGCGACGCGGTTGCCGAGCCGGAACGCCTCGTCCATGTCGTGCGTCACGAGAACGACGGTGGTGCCGAAGCGGCGCTGGATCGAGAGCAGATCCTCCTGCGCCTTGCCACGGATGATCGGATCGAGCGCGCCAAAGGGCTCGTCCATCAGCAGCACCGCGGGCTCCGCCGCGAGCGCGCGCGCAACGCCGACGCGCTGCTGCTGCCCACCCGAGAGCTGGTGCGGAAACTTCGCGCCGAACACGGCCGGTTCGAGCTGGAAGATCGTGAGGAGCTCATCCACGCGCGCCTGGATCCGCGCAGCCTCCCAGCCGAGGAGTCTGGGCACTGTCGCGATGTTCTCCGCGACCGTGCGGTGCGGGAAGAGGCCATGGCCCTGGATCGCATAGCCGATGCGCCGGCGCAGCAGATGCGCGGGCTCCGCGGCCGTGTCGCGACCGTCGATCAGGATGCGCCCGCCCGTTGGCTCGACCAGCCGGTTGATCATCCGCAGCAGCGTCGACTTGCCGGAACCGGACGTGCCGACGATCACCGTGATCGAGCCCTGCTCGATCGCGAGGCTGACGCCGTCGACGACGGTGATTGCGCCGTACTGCTTGGAGAGTCCGTCGATCTCGATCATCCGGGGACCCTCTTCATGACGTCGATCAGGGCATCGAGAAGCACGGCGGCGGCGAAGGCGAGCGCGACGGTCGGGATCGCGCCGAGGAGCACCAGGTCGATCGCGGTCTGGCCCATGCCCTGGAAGACAAACGTGCCGAACCCGCCGCCACCAATCAGCGCCGCGATCGTCACGAGCCCGATGTTCTGCACGAGCACGATGCGGATGCCCGTCAGGATCACCGGCAGCGCGAGCGGCAGTTCAATGAGCCTCAGCACCTGGCCCGGCGTCAGGCCCATGCCGCGCGCCGCCTCGACCGTCGCGGCCGGCACGCGGCCGAGGCCGACGACCGTGTTGGCGACGACGGGCAGGAGCGAATAGAGGAAGAGCGCGATCACCGCCGGGGCGGCGCCGATGCCGCCAATCCCCCACTCCGCGAGGAGCGGATAGGCCGCTGCGAGCGCGCCGAGCGGCACCATCAGGATGCCGAAGAGCGCAATCGAGGGAATCGTCTGGATGAGGTTGAGGACCTGCAGGATGCCCGCGCGGATCCGGGGCACCCGGTGGCAGAGGAAGCCGAGCGGCAACGCCACGATGACGGCCGCCGTGAGCTAACCGAGCGCGAGCAGCACGTGCTGGCGCGCCTCGCGCGCGAAGCGGCTCGCGTTGCCGGCGTACTCGCGCATGATGGAGAGGTGATCGAAGAGCCCGAAGTGGAAGGCGGCCCCGAGGACGAGCGCCACGATCACGAGCCCGAGCACGCGTCGACCGGGCCCGGGGCTCAGGCGCGCGACCGCGTCGGTCGTGAACAGGCCGAGCGCGATGAGCAGCACCCAGAAGCCCGAGCCCGGCGATATCCGCACCGTGCGATTGCCGGGCGGCGTCAGGAGATCGGCGGCGGCGCCGATCGCGAGTGCCACGGCCACGACCCCGACGAGACCCAGCACGAGGCGCAGTCGCGCGCTTTTCGCGAGGAGCGCGGCCAGGGCGATTACGAGGAGGACGGCGTCGAAGCCGAGCGCGAGACCGATCGGCAGCACCGCGAGCAGCGAACGGGCATCCCCCGGCATGATGCGGTTCGCCTTGAAGACAACGAACGGTAGCAGCGTCGTCGCGGCGAGCCCGACGACGGCGAGGAGCGCACCGAGCGGATCGATGCCGCCGCGCGCCCGCGACGGGGCCGTATCGGGATGGCTCGGGCTCACGCCGTCACTCGCGCCACTCGACGAAACCGCCGAGGAAGATGAGTCCCGCGATGAGCGCAATGACCAGCGTCCTCCAGTAGGCGTACGGCCGTTCGGCGCGCGTGACGAGGCCGGATCGCGCGACGATCCCGCCGGACTTGAGCGCGTACAGGCAGTAGCCGATGAGGACCGCGCCCATCAGGAGCTCCCACAAGCG
>CAYNCY010000166.1:0-7906 GCA_964395195.1 uncultured Steroidobacteraceae bacterium | reverse complement strand
CCCGGGAAGCCGGCGCGTACTCGCCCGGTCGCCACGACCGGGCCGTGATCGGCCACGGGTAAGGCGACGGTGCGCCTCGAGGTCCGCGACTGCACCGCGGCCGACGGGGACGCCATCAACGCCGTCGCGCTCGCGGCGTGGCGCGAGTACGCGACCGTGTTCGACACCTGGGACCGGCTCGCGGGACGTCTGGGGTCACTCGCCGAGCTCGCGGGCGAGCTCGAACTCATCGTCGGCGAGCTCGACGGCACCGTCGCGGGTGTCGTCGGCTACGCACCGCCCGGCGCGCCGCGCGAGCCGATGTTTCCAAACGACTGGGGCATCGTGCGACTCCTCTCGGTCGCTCCCGCCGCGCGCGGGCGCGGCCTTGGCCGCCGTCTTTCCGAGGAGTGCATCCGACGTGCGCGCCGCGACGGGGCGACCGCCATCGGGCTCCACACGAGCCCGGCGATGACGGTGGCGCTGCCGCTCTATCTCAGGCTCGGCTTCGTGCTCGAGCGCGCGATCCCGGACCGCAACGGCGTGCCCTACGCGCTCTACAAGCTCACGCTCTGAGCGCTAGCGCGGCGCCTCGGCGCGCGCGAGCGAGCGCACTGCCGCGCGGACGAGCGCGGGGCCCCGATAGATGAGCCCGGTGTAGAGCGCCACGAGATCGGCGCCGGCGCCGCGAAACTCGAGCGCCGTCGCACCCGACTCGACGCCGCCGACGCCGACGAGGGTGATGCCGGAACCCAGGTGCCCGCGAAGTGCGCGCACGACCTCGAGTGCACGCGCGTGCAGCGGTCGTCCGCTGATGCCACCGCTCGGTGCGCGCGCGGCAACGCCATCCCGACCGAGCGTCGTGTTGGTCGCGATCACGCCATCGAGCGCTAGGCTCCTCACGAGCCCCGCGATCTCGGCAAGTTCCTCCGGCGCGAGGTCCGGGGAGATCTTGAGAAGGAGCGGCAGCGGGCCCCGGGCCGCGAGCGCCCGGCGCTCCGCGAGCAGCGCCGTCAGGAGCGGCTCGAGCCGCGCGCGTGACTGGAGCTCCCGGAGGAGCGGCGTGTTGGGGGATGAGACGTTGATCGCGACGTAGTCGGCGACCCCCGCGACGCCTCTCAGGCACGCGACGTAGTCATCGAGCGCGCGCTCGAGCGGGGTCGCGGCGTTCTTGCCGATGTTGACGCCGACGATGCCGTGGAACCGGCGGTGACGCAGCCGCGCGGCGACGACGGCGACGCCCTCGTTCGGGAACCCGAGGCGATTGACGAGCGCGGCCGCCGCCGGCAGCCGGAAGAGCCGCGGCCGCGGCTGCCCGCGCTGCGGCCGGGGTGTCACGGTGCCGACCTCGATGAAGCCAAACCCGAGCCGGCCGAGGCCATCCACTGCACTCGCGTTCTTGTCGAAGCCGGCCGCAAGACCGACGCGGTTCGGAAACCTCAATCCCATGCACTCGACGTGCCCCGACGGCGGTGCGGGGCGCCAGCGACGCCCGGCGAGGGCAAGCGCCTCGAGCGCGAGCGCATGGGCGCGCTCGGGATCGAGCGCGAAGAGAGCGGGCCTCAGGAGCGGATACCACACGGGGTGAGTGTCGCACGCGAGCGCGCCCGGCCCGCCACTTGCCTTTGGCTGGGCAGCCGGCCACGCTTCGCGACTCAGTCATCGGGGGGATCCATGAACACTGTTCCGACCGCGCGGCTCGGCCTCGCCGCGGCATCGCTCGCTCTCGCGCTCTTCGCCCTCGCCGGCTGCGGACCAAAGGCGCCCGCGCCGACCGCGGCCGCCCCTGCGGCTCCGGCCTGGCCCGCGCTCGTCGATGAGTTCATCGAGTCGTTCTTCAAGGCGCACCCGCAGTTCGCCGTGTCGGTGGGCCGGCACGAATACGACGGTGAGCTCCCCGACTGGTCCGCCGCTGCGATCCACGCCGAGGTGGCGCGCCTCAAGGCCTTTCGCGACCGGGTCACGGCGTTTCCGGATGCGCAGCTGAGTAATGCCGAGCGCTTCGAGCGCGAGTACCTGCTGACGCGCATTGATCGCGAGATCTTCTGGCGTGACCAGGCGGATGCGCCCTTCCGGAACCCCGAGTTCTACCTCGGGATGAGCGACGGTGGCGATTCCCTCGACCCGTCCGCGTACGTCGTGCGCCCCTACGGGACGCCCGAGATTCGTCTCAAGGCCTTCATCAAGTACGCATCCTCCGTCGTCAAGGCGGTTCCCGAGATCCGGAAGAACCTGAAGACGCCGATGCCGGCGACCTACATCAAGCTCGGCGTCGCGGGCTTCGGGGGACTGGCGGACTTCTACCGCAAGGACGTGCCCGAGGCGTTCAAGGGCGTGGGCGATGCGGCGCTGCAGAACGAACTCAAGGCGGCGATCGAGCCCGCCGCGAAGGCGCTCGCGGATCTCGCCGAGTGGCTGAAGAGCCAGCAGGCGACCGCGACCGGCCCCGACGTGCTGGGAGCGGAGCGCTTTGCCGCGATGCTCCACATGACCGAGCGCGTCGACGTGCCGCTCGCGGACCTGGAGGCCGCGGGCCGCGCCGATCTCGAGCGGAACCTCGCGGCACTCAGGGATGCCTGCGCAAAGTACGCACCCGGCACGACGCTGAAGCGCTGCGTCGAGCGCGTCGCCGCGCACAAGGCCGAGGGCGGCGCGGTGCCA
This sequence comes from uncultured Steroidobacteraceae bacterium, assembly GCA_964395195.1. Taxonomy (GTDB): domain Bacteria; phylum Pseudomonadota; class Gammaproteobacteria; order Steroidobacterales; family Steroidobacteraceae; genus CAIKZZ01. Next base: position 5,266 of record CAYNCY010000166.1, on the reverse strand, counting down.
GGCGCCCGCGCGCAGCTCGCGGGACTCAGGCAATTCATCCTCGACAAGGACATCGTCTCGATCCCGGGACCCGAGGAAGCGAAGGTCGAGGAGGCGCCGCCCTTCAACCGGCAGAACGGCGCGTACATCGATACGCCCGGCCCCTACGAGAAGCAGTTGCCGTCGGTCTACTACATCGCGCCGCCCGATCCCTCGTGGACGCCGGCCGAGCAGGCGGCGTACATCCCGGGCCAGGCGGACCTGCTCTTCACGTCCGCGCACGAAGTGTGGCCCGGCCACTTCCTGCAGTTCATGTGGGCGAATCGCGTGCAGTCGAAGCTCGCGAGCCTGTTCGTCGGCTACGCCTTTGCCGAGGGCTGGGCGCACTACGGCGAGGAGCTGATGTGGGAGAAGGGCCTCGGCGGTGATCCCGAAACGCACATTGGCCAGCTCTCGAATGCGTTGAAGCGCGACGCGCGCTTCCTGTCCGCAATCGGGATGCACACCAAGGGCATGACGGTCGCCGAGTCGGAGACGCTGTTCCGCGACCAGGCGTTCCAGGACGTCGGCACCGCGCGCCAGCAGGCGGCACGGGGAACGTACGACCCCGGCTACCTCAACTACACGCTCGGCAAGCTGATGATCCGCAAGCTCCGGACGGACTACTGCGAGAGCCGCGGCGGCGAGGCCTGCTGGAAGGCCTTCCACGACAAGTTCCTGTCCTACGGTGGACCGCCGATTCCACTCGTCAGGAAGGCGATGCTCCCGGGCGATACGCGTCCGGTGCTCTGAAGCGAGCGGCCGTGACGCTCAGGCGCGGATGAGATCCCGCGCCGGGCGGACGGACTCGGCGCCCGGGAACACCTCGGCGAGCGCGCGCTCGCCGAGGCTGAGCTGGGCGGCCAGGAGCCCCTTCGCGACCGCGCGAAGATCGGTCGTGGGCTTCAAGTCCCGCCCCTCGTAGCGGTGGCGTTCGGCGAGGCCCGGCCAGTCGGCGAGTACCCGACCGCCCCTGACCGCGCCCCCGACGACGAACGCCGCGGCACCCGTGCCGTGGTCGGTGCCCCTCGTGCCGTTGACCTGCACCGTGCGACCGAACTCCGTGCAGACGAGCACCGCCGTTCGCGACCACTCGTTCGCGAGGCCGTGGCGCAGCGCATCGAGCACCTTGTCGAGGCCGCCGAGGCGGCCGGCGAGCTGGCCTTCGGCGCCGCCCTCGCCCGCGTGCGTGTCCCAGCCGCCGGCATCGAACACCGCGACCCGCGGGCCTTCCGGTGCCGCCATCATTCGACCGGCGGTCTCCGCGATCGCCTGCAGCCGCTCGATGCCGCCGCCCTTCGCGCGGCGCATCGTGTCTCCATCGGCAGCCATCTCGCCCTCGGCGAGTGAATCGATGCGCGTGCCCGCATCGAGCCGCGCCGCGAGCGTCGCGTCGTTGGAGTAAAGATCCCGGAGGCGCTCGAGGAGTTCGGGCTCGACCTCGGGGAGCGAGGACGGTGCCCAGTAACCGACCGGCACGGGTCCGCGCAGGATCAGCGGGACGTGCTGGCCGGGCGCGAGGCCGGTGACGTTGCGGCTCGCCGCCGCGCCGAGCGCGCGGTTGAGCCAGCCGCTCGCGGTGCCGGAGGGCTTGTCGCCACCGTTCTCGAGCACGTTCTGGCCGTCGAAGTGCGAGCGCTCGCGGTAGCCGGACGCCGTCGCATGCACGACGAGGAGTTCGCCGGCGGCGTAGCGATCGTGCAGGAGCGGGAGCGCGGGGTGCAGGCCAAAGAAGCCGTCGAGGTTGAGCGCGCCCTTGGCATCCCCCGGCCGCGCGATCGCAATCGGCCCGCGTGCATTCACGTAGTCGGAATCACCGAACGGCGGGACCGCCGAGAGTCCATCGAGCGCACCGCGGAGGATCACGACGACGAAGGGCGCGGCGCCCGGTGCCGCGGCGAAGCTGACGCCCGGGAGCGCGGCGGCGAGTGCGCCGCCGATACCCAACCGAAGCCCCGCACGGAGGAAGTCGCGACGGTTCTGCATGCTCATCTCCTCTGGAACTCGGGGCTCATCAGCAGCATCGTCAGCGCCTGCGTGCCGGAGGACGCGCGCGCGAGCGCGGTGCGCGTGTGCTCGCCGGCGAGGGGACCGAGCGCAACATCGGCCGTTGCGAGCGCGGAGTGCGCGTTGCCGAGGCGATCGGCGATGGCGACGCTCCACTCGATGCGCTTCATGACCGCATCGGCTCCGTCCCAGTCGGCTTCGCGATCGGGCCAGCCGGCGGGCGAGCCCGGGTTCCAGTTGCGCTGGCCGAGCACCTCGAAGCCGGCGAGCAGCTTCTTCGGCTCCCTGGGCTCGAGCTCGAGCGCGCGGAACGAGGAATAGAGGAAGTCGGAGGGCGTCTTGAACTTGCGCGGCTCCGGCGTCCAGGCGCCGTCGAAGCGCACGAGCGCGGCGTAGACGTCGCTGAGCTGACCGCCGCTCGAGACGAAGGCGTGCGCGAGGCGATCGATGAGTTCGCGCGGCGGATCATCGCCGACGAAGTGGCGCGCGAGTTTGGTCGAGACGTGACGCGCGGTCGCCGGGTGCCGCGCGAGGTCCTCGAGCACGTGCACGCCCTGCTCGAGGCCGGCATCCGCATAGCGGCGCCCGAGCACGGTCTTGGCGCCCGGCTCGTGGACGGGCGCCCGGAACACGAAGCGCCCGGGCTCGCCTTCGGCGAGGCGGCCTTTGCCGCCGCCGACCGACCAGCCGGTGAGCACGGCCGCGAAGGTCGTGACGTCGCCCTGCGTGTAGCCGCCGTCGACGCCGAGCGTGTGGAGCTCGAGGATCTCGCGCGCCAGGTTCTCGTTGAGCCCGAGCCGGTTCTTCTGCGAATCGCCGTAGAAGCGGCCGCGCCGCGGGCGCATCAGGAAGTCCGAGCGGGGGCCCACCGACTGCTGGTTGTCGAGGTAGGTGATCATCGCCGGGTGCGTCTCGACGGCGAAGAGGAGATCGACGAAGCGGCCGCAGATGCGGGGCCGGATCGCCTCGTTCTCCAACGCCCCCGCGGTTCCGAGGCAGATGCCCTTGTCGACCGACACCGCGAAATGGTTCGCCCAGAAGTGCACGAGGCGCTCGCGGAAGGAGTCCTCGGCGTTGAGCGCGATCTGGGTGCGCGCCACGGCCTGCGCCGTGTAGTGGGGCAAGATCCGCTCGCGCACCGTGTCGAGGCCGGCCCTGGCGACGTCCGCGTCGGTCCGGGCCCGTTTCTTCGCCTCCTCGCGCGCCTCGCGGACGGCGTAGTAGGTCGCGAGCACCTCGCGGCTCGAGGCGAGCCCCGAGAGCGCCGCGGGCGCGCGGTACGGTGCCTGCACCTGCGCGAGCAGCCAGCCGCGCGGGTCGCCGGCCACCGTGACGAGCTCGCCCGGTCGGGCGCCGAGCCCGAAGCGGTTGGTGGCGATGGCGGCGCTCGCGGCGCTATCAGCGGTCATGGACGATCGGGCCTCCGTTCCCGGTCCAACGCCGGGCGGTGTCTTCAGTTGACACCCGGGACCCCGGCCCGACCGTGCACCGCGTCACGGCGGAGCGAACCGGCCGCCGCCCGCAAAGCCGAGGATGAAGAAGGGCGAGTCGAGCCGGGCGCGCACGACCGTGCGGCCGGAGGCGGGCGCATGCACGAACTCGCCATTGCCGAGGTAGATCCCGACGTGATCCTCGGGCGTGTAGAAGAAGACGAGATCACCCGGCTCGAGCGCGTCGGAAGCGATGTGTCGCGCCTGGGCGCGCTGCTCGAGGGCCGTGCGCGGCACGGCAATCCCGGCCTCGCGATAGACGTAGTAGACGAGCCCCGAGCAGTCGAAGCCCGCGGGTGAGTCGCCGCCGTAGCGGTAGGGCGTCCCGATGAAGCGGCGCGCGAGCGCCGCGACGCGGCCACCGACCTGCGATGGCGCCGCGGGGGCGGACGTGACCGCCGGCGCGGGCTCAGGCACGGCCGCCGGCCGCGGCGCCGGCGCACTCGCGCAGCCGCCCAGGAGCGCGAGGCCGACGACGAGAGGCGCGAGAGTGCGCATGTCCCCAGTCTAGTCAGCCGGACGCCCCCGGGCGAGGGACGCGCCCGGGGATGCCCTCAGACGGTGGCGGCCGGTTCCTCGTGGAGGGCCGCCGCACTCGCCTGCGCGGGCGGCACCGCGAGTGCGAGCCGGATCACCTCGTCCACGCGCTCGACGAAATGAAACTCGATGCTCTCGCGCACGCTCGCCGGGATGTCCTCGAGGTCCTTGCGGTTGCGCTTCGGCAGGAGCACGGTGCGGATCCCCGCGCGGGCCGCCGCGACCGTCTTCTCCTTGACGCCACCGATCGGGAGCACCAGGCCGCGCAGCGAGATCTCGCCCGTCATCGCGACGTCCGCGCGCACGACGCGCTTAGTCAGCAGCGACACGAGCGCCGTGTACATCGACACGCCCGCGCTCGGACCGTCCTTCGGGATCGCGCCCGCCGGCACGTGGATGTGGATGTCGCTCTTCTCGAAGGAGCCGGGATCGACGCCGAGATCCTCGGCGTTGGCCTTGACGAGCGAGAGCGCCGCCTGCGCACTCTCCTTCATCACGTCGCCGAGCTGCCCGGTCAGGATCAGCCGGCCGGAGCCCGGCGTCCGGGTCGCCTCGATGAAGAGGATGTCGCCGCCGACCGGCGTCCACGCGAGCCCGGTCGCGACGCCGGGCACGCTGACCCGCATCGCGACTTCGTTCTCGAAGCGGGGGCTGCCGAGGATCTTCTCGACCTCAGGTCCATCGATGCGCACGCTCGCGACCGCCCCCGAGGCGATCTTGACGGCCGCGTTCCTCATCAGCGCACCGATCTCGCGCTCGAGGTTGCGGCAACCCGCCTCGCGCGTGTAGTCGCGCGCGGCGTGCCTGAGCGCCTCCTCGGTGATCTCGACCTGCTCGGGCTTCAGGCCATTCGCCTCGAGCTGGCGCTTCACGAGGTAGCGCTTCGCGATCTCGACCTTCTCCTCCTCGGTGTAGCCGGTGAGTTCGATGATCTCCATGCGATCGCGAAGCGGTCCCGGGATCGTGTCGAGCTGGTTCGCGGTCGCGATGAACAGCACCTTCGAGAGGTCGAAGGGTGCCGCCAGGTAGTTGTCGCGGAACGTCGAGTTCTGCTCGGGGTCGAGCACCTCGAGGAGAGCGGCCGCCGGGTCGCCCTGGAAGCTGCGCCCGAGCTTGTCGATCTCATCGAGCATGAGGACGGTGTTGCGCGTGCCGGCCTTCTTCATCGCCTGGATCACGATGCCGGGCAGCGCGCCCACGTAGGTGCTCCGATG
>CAYNCY010000165.1:0-7920 GCA_964395195.1 uncultured Steroidobacteraceae bacterium | reverse complement strand
AGCAGGAGCGGTTCCTGCGCGAGTGCCGGCTCCTGTCGGGTCTGAACCACCGCGCAATCGCGGACGTGTTCGACTTTGGCGTCACCGACGAGTGCCACTGGCTCGCGATGGAATACTTCCCGTGCGGGAGCCTGAAGGCACGCCTCAGGCACCCGATCGCGGAGCCCGAGGCCGTGTCGTACGCGCTGCAGCTCGGGGCGGCGCTCAAGGTCATCCACGCGGCCGGCATCGTGCACCGGGACCTCAAGCCCTCGAACCTGATGCTGCGGGCGGACGATTCGCTCGCGCTGATCGACTTCGGTCTCGCCAAGCCCGCGCAGGCGGACTCGAGTCTGACCTCGCCGAACGTCCGCGTCGGCAGCCCCGCCTACATGGCGCCGGAGCAAGTGCAGGGCACGCAGCCCGATGAGCGCTGCGACCTCTACGCCATGGGCGTCGTCTTCTACGAGCTCCTGACGGGCGAACTGCCGTTCAACGCCCCGAGCATCGGCGCGATCCTCGAGATGCACATGAAGTCGCCGCCGCCGCCGCTGCCGGCCGCGCTCGCGAAGTACCAGCCGATCCTCGATCGCCTGCTCGCCAAGCGCGCCGCCGACCGGTTCGCGTCGGCGGACCAGTTCCTCGGTGCGCTCGCGGTGGCGGGCGGCCAGTTGCCGACGCGGAGTAATGCCTGATGTTGAAGAACGTCTCCCACGCATGGTCGCGTGCCCAGGGCGGTCCGGTCGCGTTCGGCGGGGTCATCCTCGTGTTCGCGCTCGCGGTGCTCCTGCCCGGATTTCGGCTCGCGGGCCGTCTCGATGACACCGCGGCGGCGCTTCGGCTGGTCAGCGAACAGCGCCGCCAGCCGGACGTCGTCGTCGGCGCACTCGCCGCGGTCCGCGACCGCCTCGAGAGCTTCGGTTACGTCGAGGAGCCGCTCAACGAGCTCCGCGGCGGCGTCGCCGAGCTCGATGGCCTGGTCAAGAAGCTTTCCGCCGACCCTGCGGGCTCGGGCGCCTTCGATGCGAGTCCGGCGCGTGCGGTTCGCAGCTCCGCTGCGCTTCGCGCCCACATGGCGACTCTCGCCACGTCATGGGCGAGCTATAGCGAAGCGCTGAAGCCCATCACCGATTTCCAGGGCGTGCCGTACGCGGACAGCGAATCGCAGGGCGTGCAGTTGAACGCCGCCGGCCGGCGCCTCGCGATCGACGCGAGAAAGGCGCTCGTCGCCACCCGCAAGGAAAATCCGGTGCTGGTCGCCGCGACCGCGCGGGTCGCCGGGGCGCTCGAGCAGGACTCGGCGCGTCTGTCGACCTACCTTCGCATCCTCATGCTCGCGGCGCTCTCGGGCGCGATCGCCCTCGGCGTCGGCCTCGTCTACTTCGCGATCGCCCGTCGCCGCGAGGCGGCGCTCCTCGTCGATGCGCAGCGCCAGACCGCCGACATCCTGGGTACGGTGAAGGAGGGGCTCTTCCTCCTCGATGACAAGGCCCGCATCGGCGCCACGCACTCCGCCTCGCTCGAGCGCCTCTTCAAGCGCAGCGCGCTCGCCGGCATCAGCTTCGAGGAGCTGCTGAAGCCCCTCGTGCCCGAAAAGACGCTGCAGACCGCGCAGCGCTTCGTCGAGGTCCTCTGGTCCGAGCGCACCCGCGAGAACCTGGTCAAGTCGATCAACCCGCTCCAGGAGGTCGAGGTCAGCTTCGACACCGGCAGCGGTGCGCAGGAGACCCGCTGGCTCGAGTTCGACTTCCACCGCGTGAAGAACGGCTCGAAGCTCGTGAACCTGCTGGTCTCCGTCAGCGACGTGACGCAGCGCGTGCGCCTCGCGCGCGAGCTCGCGGAGTCCCGCGAGAAGGCACAGTCGCAGGTCGATACGCTGCTCGGCGTCCTGCACGTGAACGCGCAGCAGCTGCGCTCGTTCCTGTCGGACTCGGACGCGGCGATGAAGATGGTCAACGCGATGCTGCGCGAGCCCGCCCGCGAGGAAGCGGCCTTCCGCAGGAAGCTCGACAGCATCTTCCGGCAGATCCACTCGATCAAGGGCGAGGCCGCGGCACTCGGGCTCGGCACCGTCGAGAGCCGCGCGCACGAGTTCGAGGACGCGCTCAAGGAACTCAGGGAGCGCCCGTCGCTCTCGGGCGGGGACTTCCTGCCGCTCGTGGTCAAGCTCGATGACCTCTTCACGCACCTCGCGTCGATCAACGACCTCGTTTCCCGGCTCGCGCAGCTCAACTTCGTCGCGACCGCGCCCGAGGCGGCGGCGGTGTCGGCCCCGGAGTCGCGCCCCGCGGCTCCGAAGCCGAACGATCCGATCTCCGAGACGCTCGATCAGCTCGTCGAGCGGGTCGGCAAGGATCGCGGCAAGAGCGCGCGCCTCGCGGCGGAGGGCCTTGGCAACGTGCCGGGCGACTACCGTCGCGCGGTCAAGGACATCGCCGTGCAGGCGGTCCGAAACGCCCTCGTGCACGGCATCGAGGAGCCGGACTTCAGGAAGCGCTCGGGCAAGACCCCGATGGGCACGATCAAGGTCGAGTTCAAGAGCGAAGGCGCAAACGGCTTCCGGCTCATCATCGAGGACGACGGCGCCGGCCTCAACTCACGCAAGATCCGCGAGACCGCGATCGCGCGCGGCATGATGACGAGCGAGGAGGCGGCGCAGCTCGATCCCAAGCAGCTCCTCTCGCTCCTGTTCCGGCCAGGGTTCAGCACGCAGGACACCCCGGACGAGGACGCCGGCCGTGGCGTCGGCATGAACGTCGTCGCCGAGCTCGTCAAGGAGATGCGCGGCCGCATCGGCATCTCGAGCGGCGAGGGCCGCTACACCCGCTTCACGATCGTGCTGCCGGCCATCGGCACCGTCGCCGCGGGAGCTGCGGCTTGAACGAGACCGTGCGATGAACGCGGTCGCTCCGCTCAAGCTGATGATCGTCGATGACTCGAACATCATTCGACGACGCATCGAGCGCTCGCAGCAGATCGATCGGCTGCGCGTCGTCGGCGCCGCCGCCAACGGCCGCGAGGCGCTCGATCTCTTCCAGCGCACCGATCCCGATGTCGTGACCATGGACCTGACGATGCCGGAGATGGACGGCATCGAGTGCGTCGAGCGCCTGGTCGCGATCAAGCCCGAGGTGCTGATCCTCGTCGTCTCGGCACTCGCCGACAAGGCGACCGCGGTCGAGGCGATTGCCAAGGGCGCGAACGGGTTCCTCTGCAAGCCCTTCACCGACCGCCAGCTCAACGATGCGCTCGCGGAACTCCTGCAGGACCTGTGAGCCGTGCTCAACGAGGGTGAAATCCGGACCTTCGTGCAGGGCGCCGTCCACTATTTCGAGGTGTCGGCGCGCCAGCCCGTGGCCGTCGGCTCGCCCTACCTGATCACCGACGGACCGCCGAGCGTGCACGAGTACACCGGGGTCATCGGTATCTCGGGCAAACGCAAGGGCGCGGTGTGCTTCACGGCACCCCGTTCGATGCTGATGGTCCTCCTGATGCGGATGAACGAGACCGACACCAGCGAAGAGAACATGAAGGACCTGATCGGCGAGGTCGCGAACACGATCTCGGGCAACGCGCGCCGGGACTTCGGCCGGGACTTCGTGATTTCGGTGCCGACGGTGGTCGCGAGCGAGAACGGCAAGTTCGCGCCGCCCGTGGCGGCCCGGCCGTTCATCATTCCGCTCAACTGGCGGAGCCACTCCGCCAAGCTGATCGTCTGCCTCGAGTGAGTCCCGGGGCGGGTCGGCCCTAGCCGCGATCCGCCGTCGGGTACTGGGGTCTGCCATCTCCCGGCCGGTCCCAGGGCAGCGCGTCCTGCATCCAGATGTGATCGACCGGCGTGGCGCCCGAGGGGTCATCGAGCGTCGCTATCCCGATGTCGACTTCCTCGGGCCTCGTCCCGTTCCGGTAGGTGAGCGGCGTGCCGCAGCGCCCGCAGAACTGCCTGACGACCCCGGGCGAGGACGCGTAGTCGACCGGCGTCCCGGCGGTGAACGTGAAGCTGTCGGCGCGCACGGTGAGCCAGCCGACGACGTGGGCGCCCGCCGCGCGGCGGCACGATTGGCAGTGGCAGAGGGTCGGCGGGTAGAGAAGAGCGCCACCCCGGTAGCGCACGGCGCCGCAGAAGCAGCCGCCCGTCAGGAATGGTTCAGGCATGGGTCGCTCGCGCTCCCTGGTTACGCGGGAAGGGCGGGTCGATTCTACGCGAGTGACGCCGGCACCCGCCCCGAGCGCGGATGGCTCAACGTGGTGGCCCGGGAGGTAGACTCTGCGGCGCGCCAGCCGGGCCGCGATCCGGGGCGCCGTTGGTCGTTGCCACGGGGATCGACATGACACCCACGAACGTTTATCCACTGCTCGTCGCGCTGGTCGGATTCGTCGCCGGGACACTCCTCACGCAGCGCGCTCTGGCGCTCCTGGATACGACCCAGAAAGCGGCTCTCGTCGAAGCCTCTGCGCGTACGCGGCTCTACACCCTGGCCGTTGTCGTGATTTTCGTCGCGCTGATCTTCTGGCGCCCGTTCGCCGGCTGGGTGTTCCTCGGCATCTGCTACCTCGTGCTCGGCGTCCGCTCGATCTTCCGCTTGCGGCGGCTCGCGCTCCCGCCTGAGCCCACGCGTCTCGTGCTGATCGGCAATTTCGCGGCCGTCATCGGCATTGCGTGCTGCGCGTTCATCTACGCCGAGCGCACGCTGGGAGCGCTGCAGTAATTCCGCGGCGACCGTCACGCCCGCCGGTCCGGCGGGTTCCGCTCGACATCCGCGGCCTCGCGCGGTCCGAGGCGCTCTTTCGGCTGGACGCCCGGCCGGGCGACGATCCGGCCGTCGGCCGCTGGCTCGCCGACCAGCCCGGCGAGCTCGGTGCGCTCGTGCGCACCTGGTTCGATCGGATGAAAGCCTGCGGCGCCGACGTCCGCGAGCGCCTGCACGACGGCTGCGCGGTCGCGTGCGTCGAGGACGCGCCGTTCGGCTACGTCAACGCATTCAAGAGCCATGTCAGCGTCGGGTTCTTCTGTGGCGCGATGCTCGCGGATCCGGCCACGCTCCTCGAGGGCAGCGGCAAACGGATGCGTCACGTGAAGCTAAGGCCGGACCGGACTCTCGACACGAAGGCCCTCGGCGAGCTCATCGATTCGGCGTACGCCGACGTGAAGGCGCGTCTGCGGGACGAGCGCGCCACGACCGGCGGCTGATCGTGCGGACGGTTGCGTGGCGCGCTCCGCTCGGGGATGCTCGCACGACGCCAAGGATCCGGCCGCGCCGGCTCGTCACTCGCGGGAGATCGCCATGACCCGTCTCATTCCGCCCGCCTGGGTCTCGCTGCCGGGCGCCGTTCTCGGTCTCGCCCTGTCCGCGACGGCGGGAGCGCAGGCGGCACTCGACGCCGCGCGCACCGCGTGCGCCCCGGACCTGCAGCAGTTCTGCCAGGGAGTCCAGCCGGGCGGCGGACGGGTGATCGCCTGCCTCAAGGAGCACCGCGACCAGGTGTCCCCGGGCTGCCAGCAGGCCATCAAGAGCGCGATGGGCGGTCCCGCTGGCGGGACCCCGGCGCCGACGGCTCCGCCGCCGCCCGCGCCCCCGGCGCCCCCGCCAGCCCCGGCACCCCCGAGCCCGAAGACGCCCGTGCACGCGACTGCTTCGACGGGCAGCGGCCACTATTTCCGGCTGAAGAAGATGACGGCGAACATGAGCGACGGCGGACAGCTTAAGCCTGTCTACACGCTGCTCGCGCCCGAGGACTGGAAGCTGGACGGGACCTTCGTCAACAACCCGGCCCCGGGCAGCTGCTTCTCCGACCTCTTTTTCACGGTGGGCAACGTCGGCAAGGCCGATGGCACGGTCGGCATGGGACTCCTGGCGCACGCGACCTACCGGTACGCCGACAGCCCCCAGATCCGCCAGCAGATGGAGCAGCGCGACCGGGTCGACGAACGCATGAAGCTGAAGGGCTGCCCGATCCGGCCGCCCATGCACGCCGCCGACTACCTCAAGGAAAACGTCGTCTGGAAGTACCACACCGACAAGCCCGCGGTGACGGCGGAGCCCTTCCCGGAACTCGAGGCGTACGTTCGGCGCCAACTCGGGCTCGAGGGGCCGGACGGAGCGCGGGGCGGGGTTCGCGTCGAGGCGGCGCGCGTTCGCGTCTCCTCGACCTCGGCCAAGGGCGTGCCGGACGAGGAGTGGTGGTCCGGCGTCGTCGTGGCGCGGCCCAAGAACTTGGGGCCGCAGGGCGTCGTGTGGGACTGGCACGTCGAGCAGCTGACGGTGTTCGGGGCGCCGCGGGGCCAGCTCGATGGCTTCGACAAGCTCTACCGCGTGATGGCGATGAGCGTGCGCGTGGATCCGGCGTACGCAAAGTGGAGCGGCGACCAGATCGCGACGCTCTACCGGGCCCGCGCGCAATCGCTCCAGATTCAGAACCAGGCCATCGCAGCGCTGCAGCAGTACGCGGCCGACACGATCCAGAGCGTGACCAACAACATGATGCGCGGCTCGCTGCAGTCGGCCTTCGGCGCGGATCAGCTCGTGCGCGGCGTGCAGACGTTCCGCGATCCGGCCACCGGGCGCACCGTCGAGCTCAGCAATCTCTACGACCATGCCTGGGCCAACGGCAATGACCAGTACATCGTCACCGACGATTCGAACTTCAATCCGAACGGCCATGTGAACGGCAGTTGGGGCGAGCTGCAGCTCGTGAGGCCCTCGCCATGACCGGACAGAGTGCCAGCGCGGCGGCAAACATCACGAAGCGGATCAAGGAGCTCGGTGACTGGCGCGGGCCGACACTCGCCCGCGTTCGCGAGCTCATCCATGCCGCGGATCCCACGGTCGAGGAGACGTGGAAGTGGCGCGGAGTCCCGGTCTGGGAGCACGACGGCATCATCTGCACCGGGGAGTCGTACCGGGAGGTCGTGAAGCTCACGTTCGCGCGCGGTGCATCGCTCAAGGACCCGAAGAAGCTCTTTAACTCGAGCCTCGAGGGCAACGTGCGGCGGGCGATCGATATTCGTGCCGGCGAGAGGCTCGATGCCGTCGCCTTCAAGGCGCTGGTTCGCGCCGCCGTCGCGGCCAACCGCGAGGCGCTCGCGGCCCGCGCTGCCCGCAAGAAGAAGTAGCGGGCGGCGGGGCGGTCGCGCCCCAGACGGCACGTATACTCGGCGCGCATGGACGTGCTCTCGAAGGCCTGGTCGTTGCCGCTCGGCTTCATCGCGGGCCTCCTCGTCACGCCGTTCCTGATGCGCTGGGTGCTGCTCGTGCTGGGGGCGCTCGGCGCGCTACCGGCGCGACTGGGTACCGCCGAGCAGCGGCCGCGAGCGGCGAGCGCGTGGCGCGCGCTCCTTCATCCGGTTCCCGCGCTGCTCGTCCTCGGACTTGGCTTCGGGCTCCCGGCGATCGCGCGCTCGCCGGCGCGCACTGAGTGGTTCTGGTTCCTTGCGGGCCTCGTCGCCGCTCCGGTGCTCAACGGCGCGCTCGTCTTGCGCGCCTATCGAACGGGTCGGCAATGGCGCCCGCTCGACCGTCTCAGGAAGCGGTGACGATCGGGGACGACCGTTGACGGCCCGGGCCCGCCCGTCGAGACTTGCCTGAGGACAGGGACTCCCGATGAGCACCGATCCGTCGAGGACCGATCCCGCCGTGAGCGGGGCCACCGTCGCTGCGGTCGCGCCGCCGGAGCCGCCGTTCTTCCCGGTGTCGCCCACGAAGCTCGTGGTGATGTCGGTGGCGACGCTTGGTGTCTATCAGCTCTTCTGGATGTTCGAGAACTGGCGGCGCATCCGGAACCGTGACGAACCGGGTTTGCTGCCTGCGTGGCGGGTCTCGTTCGCCGCGTTCACGATTTATGGGCTGCTGCGGCGAATCCGCAAGGCACAGGGGGAGTTCGACCCGCCCGCGAGGCTCATGGCGGGTCCGCTGGCGGAGGGCTGGATCGCGATCGGTCTCC
>CAYNCY010000164.1:0-7927 GCA_964395195.1 uncultured Steroidobacteraceae bacterium | reverse complement strand
GCTGAGCGACCTCAAGGGCGGCAAGGGTCGCGCGGCGACGCCCGATCCCCAGGCACTTCGCATCACCGAACTCGAGAGCGCGGCGGGCAACCTCGGGCGCGCGCTTCGCGCCCAGACGGACGCGGCGCACCTCGCCACCTCGCAGATCGCCGCGGTCGAGCGCGCGGCGGGCGAGCTTCGCGGGCGCGTGCGCTACCTCGAGCACGAGCTCGGCGAGGCGCGCGCGCGGGCCGAGGAGTACATGCGCGCGGCGCGAAGCGCCGATGCCGAGCTCACCGCCCGCAGCCAGCCGCTCGCCACGCACGACTCGCGGCGCGAGCAGCTCGAGCGCGAGTCGCGGGCCGAGTCGCTCGCCCGTGAACTCGAGACGCTCAAGGCCGAGCACCAGCGCCAGGCGCTCGCGCTCGAGCACACGCGCGGCGCACTCGAGGAACGCGACCTGCAGATCAGGCGCCTCGAGCGCAACCTCTCCCGGCACCGGGCCGAGGCGGGCGGTGCCCCTCTGCCGAGCGTGCCGGTCGCCGGCACGCTCCATCCCCGCGACGGCTCGCCGCCCTGGCCGCTCGCGGCCGGCCGGCGCAACCGCATCGGGCGGGCGCCCGAGAACGACATCTGCCTCGACGATGCCTCGGTGTCGCGCCACCACGCGCTCATCGTCGCCGGCAGCGGCGGGACGTTCATCGAGGACCTCAACAGCGTCAACGGCGTCGGCATCAACGGCCGGCGCGTGCGCTATGCGCGCCTGCACCACGGGGATGTCGTCGCGCTCGGCAGCGCGCGCTTCGAGTTCGCCGCGACGCCCCGCGCGGCGGCGGAGGCCTGAGACAGCGCCGCTCAGTCGGCGCTCAGGTTCGCGAACTCGGGGTGGCGGGCGATGTAGCCCGCGATGAAGCCGCAGGTCGGTCGCACGCGGTTGCCGAGGCGACGCTCTTCCTCGAGCACGGCCCGCGCCATCGCGGAGCCGATCCCGGCGCCGGCCAGCTCCTCCGGCACCCGCGCGAAACTCAGCGTCGTGACGCCGGGCGCGCGCTGGTAGGTGACGTAGGCGAGGACGCCCGCGAGGCGGTACTCGTAGCGGTTCGCCGCCGGGTTGTCGCGGAGGATGCCGTCCACGGCGTGACTAGAACGTGCCGCCGAGCACGAATTCGCGCCGGCCCGACGCATCGGGGGCGCCGAGGAACGCGACCGCCTGGGTGACCTCGGCCGGTGCGCCCGGTTTCGGGGTGATGTCGCCCTCGAGCGAGAACGAGCGGTCGTGCTTGACGAGCAGCTGCGCGCGCACGATCAGCGGCGAGTCGACGTCGCGGACGCGCCCGACGAGGCCGTTCGGGGTCGTCCCCGCGGCGTCGAACTCAACCACGTAGTTGCCGATCGGCACGCGCGCACCGGGGGGCTGCAGGCTCGCGACCCTGAACGACCCTTCGAGCGCGACCGGCCAGCCGTGCTCGAGGCGCGCGCTCTTGACGGTGCCGGTGACCTCGCCCTGCCAGCCGCCCGCCACGGTGGCGCTCAGCGGGTTGACGGGGAGATCGAGCTCGACCTCATCCGCCGTGATTGCCCCGCCCACGAGCGCGCTGGCAAAACGCCCGCGCAGGAAGTTCGAGCCGTGCGCGAGCTCGAGGTGATACGCGAGGTGGCCGGTCAGCAGCGCAAGCGGCTCCGCGCTCCAGCTCGCGGCGCCGAAGGCGGCGTTGCCGACGCGAACGCCATCGGCGCTGCCGTTCCAGATCGAGCCGCTGACCCCGTCGAGGACGACGCCCGGGGCGAGGCGGCTGGTGACGAGCGAGGCGGGGAGCGTCGCGATTGCAACGCCGAGGAACACGCCGCCGCCGACCAACGCGATCAGCGTGCGCTGGCGCATCGGTCAACCCGGGACGAGCGTGAGGTTGGCGTTGACGCGACCGGCCGCGTCCGTCTTCTCGAGCGTCGCCTGCTGCACGCGAAGTCCGTACTGGCGCTCCATCGTCAGGATCCACTGCACCAGCGCGTCAAAGCCCGCGCCCTCGAGCCTGACGCGCACGCCGCCGATGCCGCTCGGATCCGCGCCCCGCAGGCTCGCGCCGAGACCCGCGTCCTTGGTCGTGCGATCGATCACCGTGACGACCGACTGCCCCGCGCCCTGCGGCTGCGGGATGCCGCGCAATTCGGGCAGCACGCTCACGATGTAGGCGACGTCGGCGCGCTTGGTCGCGACGCGCTTCTCGGCGCGGTTGACGATGCCGTGCATCTGCAGCACGAAGCCGACGACGATCAGGATCGCGGCCAACGTCCCGCCGACGCGAACGAGCAGCTGCTCGCGCGGCGCGAGCGTCCCGTACCACTCGCGGGCCTGTTCGATGAGTTGCGAACGCTCCGCCATCAGCCGGGTCCCTTGATCTCGATGCGGCCCTGGTAGCGCGTGTCGTGCTGGGTCGCGCCCTGCAGCTCCGCGTTGAAGCCGCGGCTCTTCGTCGTTTCACGGAGCTTGTCGAGCGCGCTGACATCGGGCGCATCGACGGTGAGCTCGGTGGTGCCATCGCGGTAGCTGAGGGAATCGATGCGCGTGCCGGGGGCGGCGGTCGTCGCCGCGGCAAGCGCCCCGAGCGTTCCGAGGAGACCCTCGTTGACGGCCGCGCGCGCCTGGCGCACGCGGCCCTCGATGGCGGCGCGCACGCTCGGCAGGCGCGACACGTTCTGGACGCTCGGCAGCGCCTCGGCGGCGCGAACCTTGAGCTCCTGGTCGATTTTCGTCTCGTCGCGGTGTACGCCGACGTACTCGACGCCGAGGGTGAGGAGGTGCAGCGCGAGCGCAGCGGCGAGCAGGATCGCGCCCTGCCGCCAGCGCGCCAGGTCATCACCAAAGCCCTGCCGCACCTGGAACTCGCCCTGCAGCAGGTTGAAGGGCAGCGCGTTGACCGCGCCCGCCGCGAAGAGCGGCAGCGGACCGTCGGCGAGGAGCTGGACCTTGAGGCTCGCGACCGAATCCCGGAGCGCGTCGATCGCGGGCGCGTGGGCTTCCCAGCCCGCGGCGCTCGCGTAGACGATCACGTGTGCGGTCGCGGCCGAGCCATCGGGCGTGCTGCCAAGGCCCGCGATCGCCAGCGCCGCCTCGAGGGGCTCCGCATCGAGCACGAGCGGCTGGCCGTCGGGCCGGCGGACGATCAGCCGGCCGCGGTCGATGACGAGCACGACGTGCGCGGGGTTCTGGGGCACGACGAGCGCATCGGCGATCAGCGACTGCGGGGTGAGCCCGGCGCTCGCGAGGTGCCGGAGCCATTCGGCGAACTGCGTGCGTTCGATCGCGGCCACCGGCACGCGCCGGTCGGCGCCCTGGCGGCCGACCGCGAAGTGGATCGACTCGATGTCGGCCGCGAGCTGTTCCTCGAGCGCGAAGGGCACGAGCTTCAGGATCTTGGCGCCCGCCCGCGCCGGGAGCTCGGGGGCGCAGAGCGTGACGTCCTCGCCGGGCACGATGACGATGAGCCGGCGCGAGCCGATCGCCTGGGCGGCGGCGGCGAGCGACCCGTGGCCGTGCACGCCGGCGGGCGCGCCGTTGCCATCGACGCTGATCCATTCGGCCTCATCGGCCGTGTCGCCGGGCAGCGGATAGCGCAGGACGAAGGATTCAGCCATGGATCACTCGGAACCGAGGGTGCGCACGACCACGCGGGAAAATCCCCCCGGAATGCGCTGCATCAGACTGTACAGCCTGAGTTCCGCAGTGGGAAGCGAGACCACGATCGTCGCGCGGAACCACTGCGTGTTGTTGGAGAGGGTCGCGTCGATCAGCGCCTGCTGGCCGGGCACGGTCAGCAGCGGCGCCATCGCGGGGTCGATGTCCGAGCGTTGCGGGAAGCAGCCGTTCGCGCGGTTCGCGGCCAGCTGCTTCGGATTCGCACTGAAGATATTGAGGCCGGGAGCGAGGGTGTCGAGCACGACCCCGGAGGCGGTGCAGATGTTGAGGAGCGTGCCGTTCGGGAGCGCGGCGACGTAGGGCTGCAGACGCCGGTAGCGCTCGATGCCGAAGCCCGGGAGCGCGAGGAGCTCGCTCGTGCTCGTGATCAGGCGGTTGGCGGCGCGATACGGCGGCGCCTGGCTGAGGTAAACGCTGTCCTCGGCGCCGTTGATGCCATCGACGGTGGAGTCGGGGTCGATCCAGTCGAGCACCTTCGAGGCCCATTCGGGCTCGAGGCCGACCGCGACCAGGAGGCGCGTGAACTGGTCGAACATCAACTGGTTCTTGGTGCCGTCGGCGTTGACGATGTTGTTGATGTTGAAGCGGCCCTGCATGTCCTCGATGCGCCCGGCGATCGTGCCATCCTCGACCGGGATCGGCGGCAACGGCTGCGCCCAGAGCTCGTTGAGCGCATCGACCTTGGTCGAGTTGGCATCGTCGCGCAGGATCTCGATCGCCCAGGCCTCCGCGCCGAGCGCGAGCTGGAACGCCTGGTCCTGGGTCAGCAGCGAGATGCCGCGGCGCTGGCCGAGCGCGCCGTCCGCGCCGATCCGCGTCGCAAACACGGTCGCGAGCGCAACGACGACGAGCGCCATGATGAGCGCGACTCCGCGCGGGCGCTTCATCCGGGCAGCTCGATGAGGCGCACGATCTTGCCGGAGTCCTTGAGCTCGATCGTGACCTCGACCGCGATCGGGCGCGTCGAGACCGGGATCGAGTTCGAGCTCGCGCTCGCGGCGAGCGGCGGCCACTGGTCCTGCCACGTCCGCGACGGGTCCATGTAGCGGAGCTTGACGCCGACGACGTCGTGCAGGAGCTCGCGGCGCACGGGCGTGTTCGTCAGTGTCGCATCCAGCACGTTCGGGTACTGGCGGATCAGCGTGCCGTTGTCGAGCGAGTAGGTGACGCGCTGGAGCGTGCCGCGCGGCAGCCCGGCCGAGTTCGGCCAGCCGCCTCGCGTCAGGCTGACGATGTCGGCGGTGAGTCCGTTGGCGAGGATCGCCGGCTGCTCGATGGTGCCGAGGAGATCGCGCACCGGCCGGGGCTCGAGCTGCTCGAGGTCGGTGGTCAGGAAATGCACCGTCATCTCGAGCTCGCGGATGCGGGCGAAGGAGGCCACCGTCGACTCGCGCGCCTGGCGCACGAAGTTGAGCGTCTCGTAGCACAGCGCCGCGAGCACGCTCATCAGGAACACCGAGACCAGCACCTCGATCAGCGTGAAGCCGCGATGGTTCGCTGTCATGGGCTGCCGCCGCTCGAGCTGCCGGTCGGCTGGGTCGTCGTGACGCCGGTGGTCGAGCGCGTGGTCGAGCCGCCGCTCGTGCCGATGGCCGCGTAGTCCCAGGTCGCGGAGCTCGGCTGGCTCGCGACCTGTGTGCGTCCGACGAAGCCGGTCACGGTCGCGACCGGCGCATCGACCGAGTCCTCGGCGTGGCGGACCGCGACGTCGATGCGCCGCATGCCGGGCACCTCGGTCTGGGTGACGGTCTGCTGCCACTTCCACTTGCCGTTCGCGTAGTCGACGTCGCCGTCCGTCTTGTCGACCGAGGGCATCGAGCCGCCGATCCGGACCGTGGTCAGCTGGTTAAGCGCGATCCAGGTGGCGAGCGTCTTGTCGCGCAGGTACGTCGCATCGCGCGCGGTGTTGGTGACGACCGAGAGCACGGCCGCGAGTCCGACCGCGGCGATCACGAGCGCGACCAGCACCTCGATCAGCGTGAAGCCGCGCGCGTGTCTCACGGCGCGACTCCGGGGCGCGTCACGACGAGCGTGCCGTCCGGCTGCCCATCGAGCTGCCACTGGTGGTCGGAGCCGTCCCGGCCGAGCACGAGGTGGTAGGGCGAGGCATCGCCGCTCGCGAACAGGATCAGCTGCGGCGTCGGCGGCGCGTCGGGTTTTTCGAGACCGAGTGGCACCTGGCGTCCTTCCATTTCGAGCGTCGTGGTCAGGCCGTCGGGAAGTTCGTGGCCGTCGTAGAGCCGATCGTCCGGCAGCGCTTCCCAGATCTGCCGGTCCTCGGAGAAGGCGAGGACCTCGTAGTGGCCGATCCCGAAGTGGATGCCGTAGTCGCGGCCCTCGAGCTCGGCCTGTTGCGAGGCCGCGGCGATCACGTCGGTGAAGCGGTCACCCTCGTCGTCGAGCTCGCGATCGGTGCCGAGCACGCCGATCGAGAGGATCGCGACCGTCGTCATGACCGCGATGATCACGACCACGACCATGATCTCGATCAGCGTGAATCCGCGGCGGGTTCGCCACCTCGAGGCGAGCGCGCGGACCGGCTGTCGCGCCACGGGTGGGCCTACTTGGTCATCTCGCGCGAGTAGATGTCGGCGTCGAGATTCTGCCCGCCCGGCTGGCCGTCGGCGCCGAGCGAGGACAGGTCGTACGGCGCGCCGTTGGTACCCGGAGCCACGTACACGTAGTCGTTGTTCCAGGGATCCTTCATCAGCTGCTTCACGTAGCCGTCGACGCGCCAGTTCTTGAGGTTGGGGTCGTTCGGCTTCTGCACGAGCGCCTGCAGCCCCTGGTCGGTCGTCGGGTAGCGGTAGTTGTCCATGCGGTAAAGGTCGAGCGCGCTCTCGAGGACCCTGAGGTCGGTCTTCGCCTTGGTGACGCGCGCCTCGTCGATGCGGCTCATGATCTGCGGAGCGATCAGCGAGCCCAGGATCGCGATGATGACGACCACGACCATGATCTCGATCAGCGTGAAGCCGCGTGCCCGGACGCTCGGGCCTCGGGACCGGGAGGGGGCTGGCATGGGCTAGACTCCGGAGGGCAAAAACAACGTTAAATCATAGCAGACGGGGTACCCCCCTTTGAGCGAGCGGCCGTGGCCTAAGTTCCTCGCCACCTGGCGTCGCCAGCACGCGACGGCGTTCCTCGTGATCGGCCTCACGCTCGTGCTCCTCCATGCCGCGGGCGAGGGCACGCGACTGGCCCTGCGTTACGATCGCGTGGCAATCGGGGGCGGCGAGCTCTGGCGGATCTTCACCGCCCATCTCGTGCACCTTGACCTCCAGCACCTCTTAATGAACCTCGCCGGGCTCTGGCTCCTCGGGTCGCTCTACGGGGGCGATGCGCGTACGCGCGACTGGGTCGTGACAGCGCTCGCGAGTGCGCTCGCGATCGGGATCGGCCTCTGGTTCCTCACTCCCTCGGTCGCCTGGTACGTCGGCCTGTCCGGGGTCCTGCACGGCGTCTGGGCCGGCGGCGGTGTCTTCTGCCGGCGGCGCTGGCCGCTCGAATCGACGGTGACGCTCGCGCTCCTCGCGATCAAGCTCGTGCTCGAGCGCGAGTACGGCGCGCTCTCGGCGGTGTTTGGCGTCGGCCTCCCGGTGGTCACGAGCGCGCACGTCTACGGCGCCATCGGCGGGGCCGTCGCGGCGCTCGCCCTTCGCCGGCGGCGCACGCCGGTATAATCGCGATTTCGCCGGGGGTCCCGATGTCGCTCGCGATGGTGTTTCCGGGTCAAGGGTCGCAGTCGGTCGGCATGCTCGCGGCACTCGCCGCCGCCGAACCCGAGGTGAAGCGCACCTTCGAGGCGGCCTCGGGTGTCCTCGGCTACGACCTCTGGGCGCTCTGCCAGGAGGGACCCGCGGAGCTCCTCAACTCCACCGAGCGCACGCAACCGGCGATGCTGGCGGCGGGCGTTGCCGTGTGGCGGGTCTGGCTCGGGAAGGGCGGTTCGCGCCCGGCGGTGCTCGCGGGACACAGCCTGGGCGAGCTGACCGCGCTCGTCGCGGGCGGCGCGCTCGAGTTCACCGATGCGATCGCCGTCGCACAGTTCCGCGGTCGTGTGATGCAGGAGGCCGTGCCGGCGGGGCAGGGCGCGATGGCTGCGATCCTCGGCCTCGAGGATGCCGACGTCGAGGCCGCCTGCAGCGAGGCCGCCGCGGGCGAAGTGGTCGAGGCCGTCAACTCCAACTCGCCCGGCCAGCTCGTGATCGCCGGGCACGCCGGCGCCGTCGCGCGCGCGCTCGAGGCGGCGAAGGC
>CAYNCY010000163.1:0-7928 GCA_964395195.1 uncultured Steroidobacteraceae bacterium | reverse complement strand
CCCCATCATCGGCGATCACCGTGCCGCGCACGTGGCCGTTACCAGCGGACTCCCAGTGCGCAGCCATCGTGCTTCCTCAGAACCGGTACGTCAGGTCCGCGCCAATCGTGCGCGGCTGGTTCGTGGCGATGCGGTTCAGGATCGAGATGTTCGCCGAGAGTGCCCCCGTGTCGCTGAGAAGTGCCATCTTGTTGGTCAGGTTGTCGATGAACAGGAACGCCGACCACTTCGCGCTCTCGACGCCAAGCCTCGCCCCCACGATGTCGTACGAGGGCAGCGTATTGCGGACAAAGGTGATGTCCTGGATCGAGTCGACGTAGCTGTTGTTGAGACGCGCGACGACACTCCGGCTGTCGCCGATTTCCTGCTTGTAGCTGATGGCGGTGTTGGCGGTGAACTCCGGCACGTCGAGCAGGCGCTGCCCCGAGACGACCCCCGCGCTCGGCAGCGTCGTCGAGTTCGTCGCGTTCGTGTAGCCGACGTTCTGCGAAATCACGAATCCGGGCGCCACCGCGACCGCGACCTCGAGCTCAGCCCCGTAGACAGATGCCTTGCCCGCGTTCGCCGTGAACTTGAAGCCGCAACCCGGCGCGACCTGCTGCTGCACGTTCCCCCAGTCCTCGTAGTAGATGGCGCCATTCACCGAGACGCGCGAGTCGACGAAGCGCAACTTCTCGCCGATCTCGTAGTTCCAGACATTGTCGGGGCCGAACTGCGTCGGCGCGGCCGCCGGGCACGGCGGGACCGGAATCGGCGAGTTCGGGCCACCGGGCCTGAAGCCCTTGGAGATCGTGCCGTAGATCGTCGTGTCACCGTCCGGAATGTAGGCGAGGTTCAGCTTCGGCGTGATCCCGGAGTTCGATGCGAGGCCGAAGAGCGGGTCGCTCGTGCCATTCGCCGAGACACCGCTGACGCTGGTCACGGAGTTGCTGTGGTAGGTGTAGTAGCGCGCACCGACCGTCGCCTTCAGGTTGTGCGGCAGCTGGTACGACACTTCACCGAACGCGGCGTACTGGTCAATGTCGACCTTGCGGTGGTTGTCGGCGAGGTTGGTGGTCCCGAAGTCGCCGTTAAAGCCCGTCGCGGTGTCCGGGTAGAACGAGTAGACGTGGGAAGTCGCGCCGAAGCTGCTGTAGTAGCCGCCGACCAGCCACTGCAGCGGACCATCGCCAGTCGATGCCAGTCGCAGCTCCTCGCTGAACTGGCGCGTGTAGTCGTCCTCGCTGATCGTGCCGGCGCCGAGGCCGAACCACGTGTTGCCGGCCTCGGTCACGGTGCCCGTGCTCGAGAACGGCCAGTCTGCGGGGGGTCCGAAGAACCCGCCGATGTAGAACTGCATCGCCTCGGAGATGTCCTGCGTTTGGTTCTGCTGCCGGTCCCAGTTCGCGGTTGCCGACACCAACTGGAACGCGTCGAAGTTCACCTTGACCGTCATCGAATACAGGTTGAACGTGTCCTTGAAGGGCTCGGCCACGTCGAAGGGCTGGTAGTGCACCTCGTTGTTCGGCGGGCTGTCGATCGTGTTGGGGCCGCCCTGCTTCAGATCCTGGTGCAGGGCGCCAAAGGTGACGCTCCAGCGATCGTTCGGCTGGATCAGCAACGACGCGCGACCACCGCGCAGCGACTCCCAGTTCGAGTGCGCAATGCGCTGGGCGACCGGCGCATTGGCGACGTCGCCGCGCGCGGTGCTGTTGTTGACCTCGATCGGGAACGGGTTCAGCACGTCACGATCGATCCAGCCGGCGACCTGCTTGTCGGTGCCGACGAGGCGCAGCGCCGCCACGTCCTGCGAGAGCGGCAGGTTCAGCATGACGTTCTCGGTGTGGTTGAAGCCACCGCCGCCCGTCGTGTCGGAACCGATCACCTCAACGTTCGCGCCGAACGCGTGGGGATCCGGCTGGTTGGTGATGAGCTTGATGGTTCCGCCCATCGAGCCTGCGCCGTAGAGCGTGCCTTGAGGGCCACGCAGCACTTCGACTCGAGCGAGATCGAACAGGCTGGGGTCGATGACCGTCTTGCCGTTCTGCGCCATTGCAGCCGGGGTCAGCGCCGCATCGTCGAGGTAGAAACCGACGGTCGGCGACTCGCCGCCCGTCGAGGTCAGGCCGCGCATCTCGAATTCGGTCTGGCCGGGCCCGGAGGTCTTGAAGGAGACGCCCGGCACCTGCTGCGCGACGCTGAGGAAATCGGTGACGCCCTGCTGCTGCAGGTCGATGCCACTGATCGCCGTCAGGCTGATTGGCGTCTTCTGCACCGTCGACTCGCGCTTCTCGGCGGTGACCACCACTTCCTGAAGATCAGAGATCGGCTGCGTCCGGTTCGCGCCCGCGGCATCAGGGCTGGCCTGATCGGCGAGTGCGACGCCGCTCAGCGCCAGGGCGCCAAACAGTCCCGCGGCGACCGCGGCACGAGGACGGCTCGCAAGAATTGCGCGCGTGAGGGTCGCGTTGAATTTCCGGATCATGTGGCTACTCCCGATGTGTGTTGACTCGTTGATCGACAATGCCAGGCGAGCGAGCTTCAGCGCGCGGCGCCGGGCTGGCGGGCCGGCGCTGCGGGGGCTGTGCCACCCGGCGTGGAATTCAGTTCGTATTTCATGATCTGACCGTGGCGTCCGGTGCGATCGCGCTCGAGCTCATAGACATCGCCTGCCGGCCCGCCGCGCCTGGCAGTCACGGCACGCACGGCGGCGAGGTCCTCGGCATCGATCCGCAACGCGCCGATGCCGGCGTGGGCCGCAAGGTGCGCGGCGCTCGTGGCGCCGACGATTGCGGCCGCGACCTGCCGCCGGTCCAGCACGAGGCGCGTTGCGACGGAGGCGATGTCGGTGCCGTGCTTGCGCGCAACGCGCGCGAGCGTCGCCAGCAGTTCCTGGAACAGCGCCCAGCCACCGAAGTCGTCGATGATCAGCTTGTACTTGACTAGCGAGCGATTGCCGGGGCTCTGCGCGGGTTCCGGTGCGCCGAGCCAGCGATCGGAGAGAAAGCCGCCACTGACCGTCCCGTAGCAGAGAAGCGCGATGCCGTGGCGGGCGCAGTAGTCGACCATGCTGCCGGCCGGCCGTTCATCGACCACCGAGTACTGCAGCTGATGTGCGACGAGCGGGACGCCGGCGTCGATGATTTCATTGAGGCGCGGCGTGTCGAAGTTGGTGACCGCGAGGTGCGCAATCTTGCCCGCGCGGCGCAGCCGGTCGAGCTCGAGCGCCGTTTCCACGTGACGTGGGATTGCGAAGTCCCACCAGTGAAACTGGACGAGGTCGAGTCGCTCCATGCCGAGGCGCTTGAGCGAGCGATCGATGATCGTTTCGACGTAGCTCCGGTCGACGGACTTGAGGTCCGAAAGGTCTGGCACGAACTTGGTATGCACGCGCACCGACCGGGCGAGGTCGGGATACGCACGACGGAAGCTGCCGATCAGCTCTTCGACGCCGGTGTAGATGTCGGCACAGTCGAAAGTGGTAACGCCCGATTCGACGAACCGCGCCATGTCGGCGCGCGCCGTCTCGGGATCGATCGCGCCGTGATCGCCCGCCAGATGCCAGCCACCCTTGATGATGCGGGAGATCGAATAGCCGGCGGCGAGTTCGACCTGTGGAATCACGGCTTCGGTGCCGTGGGGAGCGGCACCGCGGTGACGTCGGCGCGGCGGAAGTGACGCCGGCCGGTTCGCGTGATCCGAAAACGGGTCGGGCAGTTCGGGTCGGGGCAGGCAACCTCGGCATCGGAGGTCATCCAGTCGTTGGGATCGGTGATGCGCTGTTTGGCCGGCAGGAGCGGCAGGAGCGCAGCCAGGGAGTAGATGGAGAATCCCTGACCGGGCGGAAGTCTGAGCACCTCGCCGTGCAGCTCGAAATGGTCGCCGAGCTTGGCACCGCAGTAGATCGGCTGGCCCGGCGGACCCACGACCTCGACGCGCAAGTCGTAGAGCTCAAAGCCCGCGTCCGCATCCGGAACCGACTGATCTGGTGGCATCGTCACGCCGCTCCGTCGTTCTGCAGCCAGTGGGACTGGGCAGTCATCACGAGGTCGAACGCCCGTCCGATGTCGGACTCGAGCGCTTCTCGGGCCGCCTCCGCATCCCCGCGCGCGAGGGCATCGACGATCTCGACGTGAAAATTCGTGCCGCGACCTTCGCGTCCGTCGAAGCGCTCCGAGGCGACGCGCAGGTACGGTCCGAACTGCAGCCACAGGCTCTCGATGATCGGCAGGAGAACCGTCGACCCCGATTCCCGGTAGATCGTGAAGTGGAACGCGCGGTTCTGCTCGGCGCTTGCCTCGGAGACGTGTTCGGCATCCGTCTCGCTCTGGGCATCGATCAGTTCACGGAGCCGCGCGAGTGTCTCGGCGCTCATGTTGAGCGCGGCGCGAGCGACCGCGAGGCCTTCGACGGCAAAGCGCGTCTCCATCAAATCCTGGAGCGCCGCCTTTGAGAGCGCGGGCACGCGCACGCTCCGGTTCGGCATCGACTCGATCGCTCGCTCGGCCGCGAGACGATTGAGGGCCTCGCGGACGGGCATCGCGCTCGTGCCGAATGCGGCTGCGAGCTCGCCGATCTTGAGTTTCTGGCCGGGCTCGAACCCGCCGCGCATCAGGCGATCGCGAAGCGCCGCATAGACGCTTTCCTGGACCGTCTCACGTTCGATGCGTGCCAACCCCAAAGCGGAACGATCCGTCATGGTCGATCCTTGATTTTTGATCACAGATTTATAGCGAAAATATGTTCACAAGCCAAGCGAAGGTTTTTCTTCCTACAATATCAGAGGGTTATGACGCGGCCTCGGGGCTCGTCGACAGTGGAAACGGACAGCCCGTCCATTCGGCACGGGCGGCAGGCGCTGGACGCCCCACGCGTCCGGCGTTCGTCTCAGTCGTCCTGCTCAGGGTACGGTTTGCGTCCCGATCCGTTCGACCGGCCCGCATCGCGCGACGGTCGCCGATCATCGCGCTTGCGGTCGGCCGGAGCGTCCAGATTTTCCTCATCGACCGTGAGGTGCGTAACTTTCGCCCAGCGCGGCGAAACATCGGCCTGAATGTCCGACACGAGTGACGCGACGGAGTGAAGCGTCTCGCCGATTTGCTCGAGCCTGCCTTCCACGATCGCCTGGATCGGGTGCCCGTCGCGACCGCCCGCGAGATTGACCGCCTTGATGTTGAGGAGTCGCAACTGCGCCTCGATCTTCTGCAACTGGGTTGCGATGGCACCCAGCGGCAGCACGATGGAGAACTCCCAGTCCGCCGGCGATTCCTGTGTCATGGCCGATACCTTTCAGATTTTTCGCTGCGCGACGCTTGGGCCAGCGTCCTTCTCCTATCGTTTGCAGTCTTTCCGCAGGGACAGGAATCGCTCGGAAGGGCTCCGTGACCGCGCATGTGCGTCGACATGCGCAAACCCAATCCAGCCTGGCGGAGCCAGTGTAGGCGTTGGTGAATTGCTCCGCCTTCTCGCGAGGCGTCGATATCTCGTGAGCCGATGGCCGGCTCCGGGGTGCCGCGGTGGTACGCCGGTCCAAATCATCTTCTATATCAATGCAATGCGAGGCGCTGCATTTGAACCAACCGCGCCGCCGCGCGGGATGCCGCCGCCGCTCCTCGTCGGTCCCCGTCAGGGGTTCGGGCCGAATACCGCGACGCCGCTCGGCGTCCCGACGTAGACCTTGCCGTTCGCGATCGCCGGCGTAACGAACTTGTTGCCGTTGCCGAAGTGATCGCGGGAACCCGCCGCCTGGTTGCTGTTGTAAAGCTCATTGGCGAGGTTGCTCGCGTCGAAGGCGTGCAGGACTGCCGCACTCCCCTTCCCGCTTTCGACGGCCCAGACGATGCCGGCCGCCGAGCCGTTCGCCGACACCGACGGTGAGGCGCCTGGGAACGCGAACACGTTGCTTGAGGTTGAACCGGGCGACGTTCCGAGTTTCGCCTTGTTCAATACGAATGCCTTGAGGCTGCCATTTACGTCGGCGAAATAGACGGTGCCATTGAAGTACGCCGGCGCCGACCAGATGCCGCCCGGCAGCGCGTGGGCGAGGTCCTGCCAGATGCCGTTGGCCGAGGTCATGAACTTGCCCATGTTGTCCCGATCGACGACGTAGAGGTGCCCGTCCTTACCGGCCCCGATTGCGAGATGCCGCACGACCCCGCCCGAGTCCGTCTGGTCGGGCAGCAGCATCGGCGCACCCGAGCCGAGGTCGACATCCGCCGCCGACTCCGACGTCGCGTTGTTCATCGCGAAGTAGTCGCTCACTTTCATCGGTGCAGCGGTCGTTATCTTGACGTACGCGTTGCCGTAGTCGCCCTGCCCCGGGAAGCCGTTGCCATCGAGCGTCGTGTCGAACGTGCCGTTGGCAACCAGTGCATATATGTTGCCGCTCGAGTCGGCTGCCATGCCGCCACCGGACTGCCAGATCGCGCCGTCGCTGCCGTTCGGCACGAGATCGAGCACGCGCGTCTGCGTCAGCGACTGCTCGTCGTACCCCATGATCCAGCCGGTATACGGCGCGATGTCGCAGTGCGACGCCCACGCCGTGTAGACCGTGCCGTTGACCAGCAGAAGGCCTGCGCGTTCCTTGTACTGCCCGGGATCGAAGGTCACGGAGCCGCCGGTGCTGGCGGCCCCTGTGCCGGGATACGTGCCCTGGACGAGGATCGGGCTGTGCGCCTGTTCCGCGAGCGTCGCGAGATCGAGCGCGTGCAGGCGCTGGAAGTAATGGCCGCTGGCGTCCTTCGACATCGCGACGGTAAAGAGCGTGCCGTGAGGACCGGCGCTCCGATCGATGACGGGCGTCGAGGTGATGCCGATCTCCGGGCTCACCTGGCCGCAACCCCGCGTGTCGCTGGTCGACTCGCCCGCGCCGAGCAGGGAGACGTGCGCGAGCGGCGTGCCATCGTCGGCGTCGAACGAATAGACGGTGCCGTGCTCGGAGACGACGAAGACGACGTTCCGGGTCTGGCTCCCAACCGCGAGGCCCGAAACGATGAGCGGCTGGCCGTCGACGAGCCCGTCGGCGGCGAGCGTGCGCAGCAGGCCAAAGTGCGCCGAATTGACGTTGGCGGGAGTGAGAATCGATTCGCTCAGGTTCTGCGCGGTGCGCGCGTTGTCGTTGTGGTAGGTCAGCACGTCCGTGGTCGCGATCGCGCTCGTCACCGTCAGCCGTACGCTCGTGCTCGTTGCGCTGCCGGCGGAGTTGGTGACGACGACCGCGAACATCGAGCCGTCGTCCGTCGCAGCGGTTGGCGCCGTGGTGTAGCTTTCGGCAGTCGCGTTCGCGATGTTCTGGCCGTTTTCCTGCCACTGGTACGTGAGCGGCGCCGTGCCGCTCGCGACGACGGAAAATTGGGCCGTCTGTCCGGCCGGAACGCTCTGCGCCGCGGGCTGAGTCGTAATGGTTGGCGCCATCGCCGGCGGGTTGGTGAGACTGCCGCCACCGCTACTGCCTCCACCGCACGCCATCGCCAACAGCGCGACCGTCGAGATCCCGATTCGGCTCCACATGACACTGACTCCTCGGCGCGGGGCACGCGCAACGCTACTCTAGAGTGGCCGAGGGACGACAACTACTGTCGAGAAATGGCGACGCTTCGGCGACCAATGGCACCGCAAACCCTCGGACTCGGGGGGTTATGTCGGGCGGGCAGTCGGCGCGAGGCCTCAAAAAGCCCTGGGACGAGGCCTTCGACCCGCATCGCACGGGTGACGGGGGCGGCGGGATTGTCGCGCGACCTGGACGGTGGTCCCCGCTCGAGTCGAGGAGACGGCCGCCACTTCGATTGACCGTAGCAAGACGTCGCAGCCCGGGTTCGACCTGATGTTCAGGCCACACTCCCGCTGACGGTTCAGCCGTCCGGAACGCGCCGAATCGCGACGCCGGCGCGACCAGTCGAGTCGACTCGGCCGGCCCCGCTGCTAAGGTCGCCTGAAGCAACGGCGCCGAC
>CAYNCY010000162.1:0-7931 GCA_964395195.1 uncultured Steroidobacteraceae bacterium | reverse complement strand
GGCGGTGATCCTGACCCCGGCCGAAAGCCCCGGGATCGTGACGACGCACTTGTCGGCGGACGGGCAGTACAAGGTTCTCCTCAAGTACCCCTTCGGCATCTCCTCCGGCTTCGATCAGCTGCGCAGCGGCGTCAAGGCCGGCATCGAGATGAAGGGCAACGAGGTCTTCAAGGTCGCGGTCAACACGCTCTCGAAGCTCGTTGACCAGACGCTCATCAAGGGTGGCGTCAGTCAGGGCGACATCGACTGGCTGATCCCGCACCAGGCGAACCTGCGCATCATCCAGGCGGCGGCCAAGAAGCTCGACCTGCCGATGGAGCGCGTCGTCGTCACGGTCCGCGACCACGGCAATACATCGGCGGCATCGATTCCGCTCGCGCTCGACACGGCCGTGCGCGACGGACGCATCAAGCGCGGGAAGCTCTTGCTGCTCGAGACGTTCGGCGGTGGCTTTACGTGGGGTTCGGCGCTGGTGCGATACTGACCGCGCCGGGCGGGACGGTCAGCGCGTCGCGCTGACCGGACGCTTGACGCGGATGCGCCAGGTCTCGAGCGGATCCCAGCCGGAGGCCGTGTCGAGGAGCGAGGCATCGGCCGGGGCGGTCGAGCGCGGGCTGGCCCCCTGGCGAGGACGCTGAACGCGCTCACGCCACACGGCGTGCGAGTCCCAGCCGGTCGCGGTGGCACTAAAATCATCGGCCAAGGGAACGCGGTGCGCGTCCTGACGATCCATACTGGAAGACCCCGTCGTCATCGTTCTTAGTAGGTAGTAAGGGTATTCCTGTAGGCCTGATTGAGGTGTGCGTGAGTTCACAGTTTTCCGGAGCCAGTCTGTTGCGTCTTGGCAACACTTTGCTGCTGGCGGCGCTCCTCGCCGCCGTCCCCGCGCGCGCGGCCGTCCTGCCGCTGCCGGAGCAGGGCGACCTGGTCGGCGAGTACACCGAGGTGACGGCGGTTCACGATGACACGCTCATCGACCTCGCCCGGCGCTACGGGCTCGGCTACGAGGAGGTCGTGAACGCGAACCCGGGAGTCGACCCCTGGCTGCCGGGCGAGGGTACGGTCGTCCGGATGCCGCTCCGGCGCGTCCTCCCGGACGCGCCGCACGAGGGCATCGTCATCAACCTGCCCGAGCACCGCCTCTACTACTTCCCGGCGGCGAAGCCGGGCGAGGCGCGCCTCGTCATCACCTATCCGATCAGCATCGGCAAGATGGACTGGTCGACGCCGATCGGCCTCACGCACATCGCGACCAAGATCAAGGACCCGGCCTGGTATCCGCCGGAGTCGGTCCGAAGCGAGCACGCCAAGCACGGCGACATCCTGCCGAAGGTCGTGCCCGCCGGCCCCGACAACCCGCTCGGCCAGTTCGCCATGCGCCTCGCGATCCCGGGCGGCGCGTACATGATCCACGGCACCAACAAGCCCGCCGGGGTTGGCATGCAGGTGACGCACGGCTGCATGCGGCTCTACCCCGAGGACATCGAGGAGCTCTTCAAGCGCGTCTCGGTCGACACGCCGGTCCGCATCGTCAACCAGCCCCACAAGGTCGGCTGGGAGGGCGGGCAGCTCTTCGTCGAGGTGCACCCGCCGCTCGAGGCGAACGACGCGGGGGTCTTCGAGCCCGATCGCACGGCGCTCGCGCGGCTCGTCGCGAACGCGGTCCGCAGCCACCCCGACACCGGGGGCGTCAGCTGGTCGCGGGCGGAGAGTGCGTTCGAGGAAGCGCGGGGCATACCGGTGGCGGTGACCGAGCCCGCCCGTGCGGTGGCGGATCTCAATACCGCCCGCTGAGCGGGCGGGGCGCCGTCCGGTCCCGGCCCCGGCGTCCAGGGCCGGCATTCCAGGGGCCCCAAATGACGACGCCGCGGCAGGGCCGCGGCGTCGCTTGAGTCACACGAGCCGCCCGGGGGCGGCCGTCGACTTACTTCGACACAGCCTTCTTGAACAGGCGGTCGATCTTCTCGTTGGTCGCATCGCAGCACTGCTGGCTGGCAGCGGCGGCCGACGCAGCGGCATCCGCCTTGCTCTGGGCCTGCTGGGCAGCGGTGGCAGCCGACTGGGCAGCGCGCGCGGCGCTGTCAGCCGCGGCCTTCACGCCGTCCTGCTGCGAGGCCAGCTTGCTGACCTGCGACTTGAGGTCGTCGATCTGCGCCTGAATCGGCTTCAGGTCCGTGCAACCCGCAGCGAACAGCACGCACAGGGCGGCAGCACCGGCGGTAAGCATCTTGGTCATGAATAACTCCCTTCTCTTTATCTTGAAACAACACTGGGACACGCCGGGCCGGTCAACCGACCGGGCGGGGACGCGCGTTGCGCGCCACTTCGGGGCCGAAATTTACCTGATTACGTAAGCTCGGGCTACTCGAATTCGCTCCTGTCGCAACCTTGAGACAGTGTGCACGCGAGTGCATTCCAAAAAAATTCTGCTCACATGCGGGACGTATTTGCGCACGTTCATTCGCGCGCGCGCATCCGGAAAAACTCGCGCGCGATTGTGAGAAAAAGCCTACGTCCATTGTCTGTGCTCGCACGTCCGACACGATGTCGCGCGCCGCGCCGATTGCGCGAACGGAGCTTCTGTGAATGTCAGCGGATGCTCACGCCGGGCGACCGAGGCGACCCGCCGGGGCGCGCGGGGAGGGTGCGCTCGGGGTGAGGTTGGGGATCTCGCGGGGAGTGCTTGCCAGGATCGGCCGACTGGATATAATCACAGCGGGCTGTATGCCCATACAGGTATCCACATGACCGACCTGACTACCCGCCAGCGCCAGATCCTCGACTTCATCCGCGACCAACTCGAGGAATCGGGGATGCCCCCGACCCGGGCGGAGATCTCCGCCGCCCTCGGCTTCAAGTCGGCCAATGCCGCCGAGGAGCACCTGAAGGCCCTGAAGCGCAAAGGCGTGATCGACCTCGTCCCCGGTGCCTCCCGCGGCATCCAGCTCAAGGACACCATGCGCGACCAGATGGGCCTGCCGCTGATCGGCCGCGTGGCCGCCGGCCGGCCGATCATGTCCGAGGAGCACATCGAGGCGCGCTTTCAGATCGACCCCAAGATCTTCAGCCCGCGCCCGCACTACCTCCTCAAGGTGCAGGGCATGTCGATGAAGAACATCGGGATCATGGACGGCGACCTCGTGGCCGTGCACCGCACCCCCGAGGTCCGCAACCGCCAGATCGTCGTCGCGCGCCTCGAGAACGAGGTCACCGTGAAGCGCTACCGCCAGGAAGGCTCGGTCGTCTGGCTCCTGCCCGAGAACGGTGACTTCGAGCCGATCCGCGTCGACCTCAAGGAACAGTCGGTGCTGATCGAGGGCGTGGTGGTGGGCGTGCTCCGCCGGGGCAACCGGACCGACTTCCTCCAGTAGCGGCCGTGGCCGCGCGCTTGACGACGGGTAACGAACGCCGTGAACGCCTCACTCGATGCGCTGATCGAGCGCGCCGCCATCTGGCGGGCCCGGGGTGCGGTTCCAGCGGCGGCCCGTGCGCACGTCGGGACCGGCTGGCCGCGGCTTGACCGCTGCCTGCCGGACGGCGGCTGGCCGCTCGGCACGCTGATCGAGTTCCTGCTGCCGGAGGCGGGCGTCGGCGAACTCAGTCTCCTCCTGCCCGCACTCGCGACACTCACCACCGCGCCCGCGCACGAAGGCCGGCGCTGGCTCGCGTGGATCGCGCCCCCGCACCTGCCGTACCCCCCGGCCTTC
Organism: uncultured Steroidobacteraceae bacterium; assembly: GCA_964395195.1. Lineage (GTDB taxonomy): Bacteria > Pseudomonadota > Gammaproteobacteria > Steroidobacterales > Steroidobacteraceae > CAIKZZ01. The sequence goes on along the minus strand of CAYNCY010000162.1, from coordinate 4,224 downwards.
GCGCAGCGCGGCATCCGCCCCGAGCGGCTCCTGCTCGTGACCACCGGCCACACGGCGGAGCGGCTGTGGGCGGCGGAGCAGGCGCTGCGCTCGGGGAGCTGCGCCGCCGTGCTCCTCTGGCTCGACTCGGCCCACGATCGCTGGCTCAGGCGCCTCAAGCTCGCCGCCGAGGCGGGCGGTGCGCTCGCGGTGCTCTTCCGGCCGCTCGCGCAGCGCCGCGTGGCCTCGCCCGCGCTCCTTCGGGTCGCACTCGAGCCGACGGCGGCGGGGCTTGACCTGTGCCTCTTCAAGAGCCGCGGGCGCCGGCCCGAGTGGGTCCGCGATGCGCTGACGGTCTAGGCGGGACGCGTGCACGGGGCCAAGCGACGCCAGAAGGCGCGACCGCCGGACGCCGCCGGATCGACGGGGGATCTGTTCGCGCCCGCCGTCTCGTCCTCTCCCGCCGCACTCGCCCGTGCGCCCGCCGTCGTCCCCGCCGTCGTCCCCGCCGTCTTTCCCGTCCGCTCGCGCGCCCCGCGCCAGCTCTGGCTTGCGCTTCGCTTCACGGGCTTGAGCCTCGTTGCCGCGAGCCCGGCCAGCCGGCGCGCCGCTCCCGGCGCCGCGGTCGTCGTCGTCGATGCAGGGACGCCCACGCTCGTCACGGCGGTGAACGCCGCCGCGAGCCGTGCCGGCATCCACCCGGGACTCAAGCTCGCGGCCGCGCACGCGCTCGCACCCGGCCTCGAGGTGCTCGAGCAGCAGCCTGCCGAGGAGGCGCGGGAGCTTCAGCGCCTCGCGCGCTGGGCGATCGGGCTCACGCCCTTCGTCAGCCTGGAGCCACCCGATCAGCTCCTGCTCGAGGTGCAGGGGAGCTTGAGCCTCTTCGGCGGCACGGCGGCACTCATCGAGCGCGCACGCGCGGGGCTCAACGCCGAGGGCCACGCGGTCGCACTCGCGCTCGCACCGACACCGCGCGCGGCGATCTGGTTCGCGCGCGCCGCGCCCGGTACCGTTATCGACTCGCCCGCGCGCCTCGCGGGTGAGCTCGCGCGCCTGCCGCTCGGGGCGATGGCCTGGTCGGCGCGCACGCTCGAGGACACCGCCCGGCTCGGCCTCACGACGCTCGGTGAACTCAAGCGCCTGCCGCGCGACGGGCTCGCGCGGCGCTTCGAGGCGGCGGTCCTCACCGAACTCGACGAGGCCTACGGCCAGCGCGCGGCGCCGCGCCGGCGCTACCAGGTCCCCGAGCGCTTCCGCTCGCGCGCGGATCTCCCGGCCGAGCTCACCGGCACCGGCGAGCTCACGCCCTACTGCGAGCGCCTGCTCGATGAGCTCGGCGAGTTCCTCAAAGAGCGCAACGCCGGCATCGCCCGGCTCGCCTTCGTGCTCGCGCACCGCGACCAGAAGCCCACCTGCCTCGTGATCGGCCGCGCCGTGCCCGCGGGCGACGTCGCGGGCTGGCGGGGTCTGCTCGGCGAGCGATTGATGCGCGAGCTCCTGCCGGCGCCGGTGCAGACGATTACGCTTCGCACCGGCGCGCTCCTGCCGCTCGAGGGGACGAGCGGGGCACTGCCCGGCCTCGCCGCGCGCGAGGCCGAGGGCGCCGCGCTCGCGCTCCTCGATCGCCTGCGTGCGCGACTCGGCGAGAACGCCGTCAGCGGCGTCTGCCTCGTCCCCGAGCACCGGCCCGAGGTCGCCTGGCGCACGGTGCGCCCCGAAGCCGAGCCCGTGCGCGCCGCGGCGACGGCGACACCCCTGGCGCTGCCGGAGGCGGCGCGACCGCTCTGGCTCCTCGGGGCGCCCGAGCCGCTCGCCGTCCGCGCCGGGCGGCCCCGTCACGGGGGTGCACTGAAACTCGAGTCGGGACCCGAGCGCATCGAGAGCGGCTGGTGGGACGGCGGCGAGGTGCGTCGCGACTACTACGTCGCGAGGAGCGAGCGCGGCGCGCGCCTCTGGATCTTCCGCGAGCGCACGACGCGCGCCTGGTTCGTGCACGGCGTCTTCGGCTGATGTGGCTCCCCGACTACGCGGAGCTGCACGCGCTCTCGAACTTCAGCTTCCTGCGCGGCGCCTCGCACCCCGAGGAGCTGATCGAGCGCGCCGAGGAACTCAACTACACAGCGCTCGCGCTCACCGACGAATGCTCCTACGCAGGGCTCGTGCGCGCGCACGTCGCCGCGCGCGAGCAGCGCTGCCGGCTCATCGTCGGCAGCGAGCTCACCCTCGAGGACGGCCCGGCCTGCGTGCTGCTCGCGAGCGACCGGGCGGCATACGGCGCGCTCTGCGCGCTCCTGACGACGGGCCGGCGCGCCGCGCCGAAAGGCCGCTACCGCCTCACGCGTGAGGATCTCGAGGCGGCGGCGCTCCCGGGCGTGCTCGCGCTCTGGCTCCCCGGTCGCGTGCCGCTCGCGCAGGAGGGCGCGTGGCTGAAAGATCGTTTCGGTCAGGACGCGTGGCTCGCCGTCGAGCTCAACGCGGGCGGGCGCGACCGCGAACGCCTGCAGGACCTCGTGACGCTCGGGCAGAGGCTTGACCTGACGCCCGTCGCCAGCGGCGCGGTGCACCTGCACGACGCGAGCCGCCGGCCACTGCAGGACGTCCTGACGGCGATCCGGCTCAAGACCACGGTCGAGGCCGCGGGCCTCAACCTGCACGCGAACGGCGAGCGGCACCTGAAGTCCCGCGGCGAACTCGGCCGTCGCTATCCCCCCGAGCTCCTCGCGCGGACGCTCGCGATCGCCGAACGCTGCACGTTCACGCTCGAGGAGCTGAGGTACGAGTACCCGGCCGAGCTCGTGCCCGAGGGCCACACGCCGACGACGTGGCTGCGGCACCTGACCGAGCGCGGCATCCGCGTGCGCTGGCCCTCGGGTCCCACGCCGCGTGCACGCGAGCTCATCGAGCGCGAGCTCGCGCTGATCGCCGAGCTCAGGTACGAGCCCTTCTTCCTGACGGTCGAGGACCTGGTCGCCTTCGCGCGCGCGCGCGAGATCCTCTGCCAGGGCCGCGGCTCCGCCGCGAACTCGGCGGTGTGCTACTGCCTCGGCATCACGGAGATCGACCCCGCGCGCATGTCGCTCCTCTTCGAGCGCTTCGTGTCGAAGGAGAGGAACGAGCCTCCGGACATCGACGTCGACTTCGAGCACGAGCGGCGCGAGGAGGTGATCCAGTACCTCTACCGGAAGTACGGCCGGCACCGCGCGGCGCTGACCGCGACCGTGATCAGCTATCGGCCGAGGAGTGCGCTTCGGGACGTGGGCAAGGCGCTTGGCCTCGACAGCGCGACGCTCGAGTCGCTCGCGCGCTCGATGCAGTGGTGGGACGGGAGCGAGATCAACGATGCCCGCATCCGCGAGGCCGGGCTCGACCCCCAGAACCCGGCGCTCGGGCGCGCGCTGACGCTGGCGCGCGAGTTGCTCGGTTTTCCGCGGCACCTCTCGCAGCACGTGGGCGGGTTCCTGATCGCGCGCCACTCGCTCGCCGAGATCGTGCCGGTCGAAAACGCCACCATGGCCGAGCGCACCGTGATCGAGTGGGACAAGGACGACCTCGACGACCTGGGGCTGCTCAAGGTCGACGTGCTCGGCCTTGGCATGCTGACCGCGATCCGCCGCGCGCTCGATTTCGTCGCGAAGCGCCGCGGCAAGCCCTTCCGGATGCGCGACGTGCCGCCCGAGGACCCGGCCACCTACGAGATGATCTCCCACGCCGACACCGTCGGCGTCTTCCAGATCGAGTCGCGCGCGCAGATGGCGATGCTGCCGAGGCTGCGCCCCAGGAACTACTACGACCTCGTCATCGAAGTCGCCCTCATCCGCCCAGGACCCATCCAGGGCGACATGGTGCATCCGTATCTGCGGCGTCGCGACGGCCTCGAGCCCGTCAGCTACCCGAGCGAGGCGGTCAAGGGCGTGCTCGAGCGGACGCTCGGCGTCCCGATCTTCCAGGAGCAGGTCATGCAACTCGCGGTGGTGGCGGCCGGGTTCACGCCGGGCGAGGCCGACCGCCTCAGGCGCGCGATGGCGGCGTGGAAGCGCCGGGGCGGGCTCGGGCACTTCGAGGCGCGGCTCATCGATGGCATGCGCGAGCGCGGTTATGCCGATTCCTTCGCGCGCTCGATCTTCAACCAGATCCTGGGCTTCGGCGAGTACGGCTTCCCCGAGTGCGTGGTCGGCTCGACCCGGGTCATCGATGCGGACACCGGGCGCCTCGTCACCATCGATGCGCTCCTGGCCGGCCGCTCGC
>CAYNCY010000161.1:0-7934 GCA_964395195.1 uncultured Steroidobacteraceae bacterium | reverse complement strand
TCGCCGACGTCGTGCTCGACTTCTTCGATCGCCTGAAGAGCGTCAGCCGCGGCTATGCCTCCTTCGACTACGAGTTCAACCGCTTCGAGGCCGGCAAGCTCGTCAAGCTCGACGTCCTCATCAATGGCGACCGGGTGGATGCGCTCTCGCTGATCGTGCACCGCGATACCGCTTACAATCGCGGTCGCGAACTCGTCGACAAGATGCAGGAACTGATCCCGCGGCAGATGTTCGAAGTGGCGATCCAGGCCGCGATCGGCAGCCAGGTCGTCGCCCGCGCGAGCGTCAAGGCGCTGCGCAAGAACGTGCTCGCGAAGTGCTACGGCGGCGACATCAGCCGCAAGCGCAAGCTTCTCGAGAAGCAGAAGGAAGGCAAGAAGCGCATGAAGCAGGTCGGCACGGTCGAGATCCCGCAGGAGGCGTTCCTCGCGGTCCTTCAGGTCGGCAAGAAGTAGCCCGACGCCCCCACCACCCTCGAGCCACCATGCCGATCATCTACGACTTCTCGCTGCTCCTCTTCGTCCTCGCGCTCCTGACCGGCGTGATCTGGGGCTTCGACCACGTGCTGCTGCGGCCGCGCCGCGGTGCCAGTGCCCGGGAGCCAGTCCTCGTAGAGTACGCGCGCTCGTTCTTCCCGATCATCCTGATCGTGCTGGTGGTGCGTTCGTTCCTGTTCGAGCCCTTTCGCATTCCGTCGGACTCGATGATGCCGACGCTGCTCGATGGCGACTTCATCTTCGTCAACAAGTTCAGCTACGGGATCAAGCTCCCCGTCATCAACCAGAAGATCCTCGACGTGGGTCGGCCCGAGCGGGGCGATGTGATCGTGTTCCGAAAGCCGAGCGATCCTGGCACCAACTACATCAAGCGCCTCGTCGGCCTCCCCGGGGACCGGGTCGAGATCAGGGGCGACGCCATCACCGTGAACGGCGAGGTGATGACCGCGAGGGACGGGGGACCCTTCACCGAGGACCCCTGCTACCGGAACTTCCACCAGGGCACCGAGGCGCTCGGCAGCCACGACCATCGGATTATGTTCTGCCCGGTCGAGACCCGCCGGATGCCCGGTTGCACCTCGAGCCGGGTCTACGAGGAGTGCCCGTCGGACCCCACCCGGCCGGCGACCCTGTCCGGGGAACCCGGCCACGAGATGGCCCCCGTCGTGTACGTAGTGCCGGCTGGGTACTACTTCTTCATGGGCGATAACCGCGACAATAGCGCCGACAGCCGCTTCCCGGAGCTCGGGTACGTGCCGGAAGGCAACCTGGTCGGCAAGGCCGTCCGGATCTGGTTGAACATCAGCCTGTCCCCGCGAGCGGCCCTGGGCCGGATCGGGCAGGCCATTCGCTGACTCAAGAAGAGGACGACGACATGCGCAAACACGAGCGCGGCATCACGTTCATCGGCATCTGCATCCTGGTGACGTTCATTGGCCTCTTTGTCTACGCGGGTATCCGCCTGGTCCCGGTGTACCTCGAGTACATGAACATCGCCAAGGCGATGGACACGGTCAAGGCCGACCTCACCACCGTCGACTCGCCGAACGTCATTCGCACGGCCATCGACAAGCGATTTTTCATCGACGCGGTCACCGTGATCACGGGCAAGGACCTCGAGATCACGCGCGACGGCGCGGCCTGGACGGTGCGCGCGGTCTACGACGCCGACGCACCCTTCGTCGCCAACGTTTCCTTCAGCGTGCATTTCGACAAGACCGTGGTCATCGGCGGCTCGGGCGGGGCGTGACGGGGCGCTCGACCTCCGACGTCGACTGGCTCGCCGGCCGCCTCGGCTGGCGCTGCCGGGACGCATCGCTCCTCGCGCTCGCGCTCACGCACCGCAGCGCGGGCGGCCAGCACAACGAGCGCCTCGAGTTCCTGGGCGATGCGCTCCTCTCGGCCGTGATTGCCGAGGGCCTCTACCTTGAGTTTCCGGATGCCGCCGAGGGCGACCTCAGCCGCTACCGGGCCGCGCTCGTGAGCGGCGAGGCCCTGGGCGCCATCGCCGAGTCGCTCGGGCTCGGCGATCGGCTGAAGCTGGGAGGCGGGGAGCTTCGCTCCGGGGGCTACCGGCGCCACTCGACGCTCGCCGACGCCTTCGAGGCCGTGCTCGGCGCGATTTTTCTCGACGGCGGCTTCGAGGCGGTGCGCGGCGTGCTCGGGCCCCTCTACCGCGAACGGATCCGCGACCTCCACCTGAGTCCCGTCGCCAAGGACGCGAAGACGCGCCTGCAGGAGTACCTGCAGGAACGGGCGCTGCCGCTGCCGCACTACACGGTCGAATCGATCACCGGCGAGCCGCACGAGCAGACCTTCACGGTGCGCTGCGCGATCGACGGCGAGGCACGCACCGCCGAGGGCATCGGCTCGAGCCGTCGCCGCGCCGAGCAGATGGCGGCGGAAGACTTGCTGGCGCAGTTGCAGCCCGGCGCGAGCGCCGCATGACGGCGCCCACCCCACACCGCGCGGGTTTCGTCGCGCTCGTTGGCCGCCCGAACGTCGGCAAGTCGACGCTCCTCAACGCGCTCCTCGACCGCAAGCTCAGCATCGTCTCGCCAAAGCCGCAGACGACCCGCCACCGCATCCTCGGCGTCCTCACGCGCCCCGGGTTCCAGATTGCCTTCGTCGACACGCCGGGGCTGCACACGGGCGCGCGGCGCATGCTGAACCAGTACATGAACCGCACCGCGGCGACCTCGCTCGCCGATGCCGACCTCGTCGCGTTCGTCGTCGAGGCGCTGCGCTTCGACCACGAGGACGAGCGCGTGCTCGAGCGCATCCGCTCCTCGGGACGACCCGCGGCGCTCATCATCAACAAGGTCGACCTCGCGCAGCCGCGCTCGCGACTCTTGCCCTTCATCGAGTCGCTCGCCGCCCGCCACCCGTTCCTCGAGGTCGTGCCGCTCGCGGCGACGAAGCAGGGCAGTGCCGAGCGCCTGCCCGCGATCCTCGCGGCGCACCTGCCGGAGTCGCCCGAGCTCTATCCGCCCGAGCAGGTCACCGACCGCTCCGATCTCTTCCGCGCGACCGAGATCATCCGCGAGAAGCTCACCATGCGCCTGCAGCAGGAGCTGCCCTACGGGCTCACCGTCGAGATCGAACGGAGCGAGGAGACACCCGACGGGCGCCTCGAGATCGGCGCCGTCATCTGGGTGGAGCGGCCGGGACAGAAGGCGATCGTGATCGGCGAGGGCGGCTCGCTCCTCAAGGCCGTCGGCCAGGCGGCGCGCCTCGATCTCAATCGACTCTACGGGCGTCGCACGCACCTCGAGCTCTGGGTCAAGGTCAAGGAAAACTGGGCCGACAGCGCCAATGCCCTCAAGGCATTCGGCTACGAGGGTCCGTAGCCGGCGCGCCGGCACGGCTGGCCATGGGATCGCCGCGCCGCGTGCAGCTCGAGCCCGCGTTCCTGCTGCACCAGCGCGACTACCGCGACTCGAGCCGGATCATCGAGTTCTTCGCGCGCGACCACGGCCGGGTGTGTCTCTTCGCGCGCGGCGTCCGGCGCCCGGGCGGCGCGCTCGCGGCGGTGCTGCAGCCCTTCGTGCCGCTGCTCGTCTCGTGGTCGGGTTCCGGTGACGGCGGGAGCCTCTCGGGCGCTGAACTCGCGGGCACACCCGAGCAGTTGCCACCCGCGGCGCTGATGAGCGGCTTTTACCTGAACGAACTGCTCCTGAAGCTCCTCGGTCGCGAGGATCCGTACCCGGACGTCCACGAGAGCTACGCGGAGGCACTCGCGGGCCTGCGCGCGGCGCCGAGCGACGCGCGGGCGCTGCGGATCTTCGAGAAGCGCCTCCTCGATGCATTGGGACTCGGCCTTGACTACTCGCACCTCGCCGCGAGCGGCGAGCCCCTCGAGGCCGCCGCGTATTATCATGTGCGCGCGGAACGAGGCGTCATCGCCGCCCCCGTGAACGGCGATCCCGCGCTCGCCTTCCGCGGTGCCGAGCTCCTCTCGCTGGCAGCGGAGGAGCTCCACGATCCGGCGAGCCTCGCCGCCGCGAAGCGGCTGCTTCGCGCCGCGCTCGAGACGCCGCTCGATGGCCGCGAGATGCGGACCCGGACGGTGGCGCGGGCACTCAAGGTCGGTGCGCGCGGACCGACGCTCGGGTCGGGGTCCGCGCTGACAACGAGAGGGCATGACGATGACGGTGCAAGCTAAGGGCAGGCGCGGGATCGCGCTCGGCGTCAACATCGACCACGTGGCGACGCTGCGCCAGGCGCGCCGCGGACGCTCGCCGGACCCGCTGCTCGCGGCGCTCGTTGCCGAGCAGGCGGGGGCGGACAGCATCACGCTGCACCTGCGCGAGGACCGTCGTCACATCCAGGATCACGACGTCGAGCGCTTCGCGGCCGCGCTCACGACCCACATGAACTTCGAGATGGCGGCGACCGCCCCGATGCTCGCGATCGCAACGCGGATCCGCCCGAGCGACGTGTGCCTCGTGCCGGAGCACCGCAGCGAACTCACGACCGAAGGTGGCCTCGACGTCGCCGGGCAGCGCGCCGTGCTCAAGAGCGCGATCGCGACGCTCGCCGGTGCCGGCATCCGCGTCTCGCTCTTCATCGACCCCGAGCCCGCGCAGGTCGAGGCTGCGATCGAGGTGGGTGCGCCGGTCATTGAACTGCACACCGGCCGCTACGCCGAGGCGCACGGCCCCGAGCGCGCCCGCGAGCTCGGACGTCTCGGCGATGCCGCGCGACGCGCCGATGCGCTTGGCCTCGTCGTCAACGCCGGCCACGGCCTCGACTATCACAACGTCGGGCCCGTCGCCGCGTTGCCCGAGATCGTCGAGCTCAACATCGGTTACTCGATCATCGGCCGGGCGGTGTTCAGCGGCCTCGACGCCGCGGTCCGCGAAATGAAGCGCCTGATGGTCGAGGCGCGGCGCGGATGATCTTCGGCATCGGTACGGACCTCGTCGATCCCAAGCGGATCGCGGCAACCTACCAGCGCTTCGCACGGCACTTCGTCGAGCGCATCCTGATGCCGGAGGAGCTCGTCGGCTTCGAGCGCGCCGCGCGCACCGAGGCCCGGGCGGTGCGCTTTCTCGGCCAGCGTTTCGCGGCCAAGGAAGCGATCGTGAAGGCGCTCGGCACGGGCTTCGCGCACGGCATGTGGGTGCGCGACTGCGGCATCGTGCAGAACTCCTGGGGACGGCCCGAGGTCGCCTGGTCGCCACGCGGCCGCGCGCGCCGCGATGAACTCGGCGCCGGACCCGGACACGTGACGCTGACCGACGAGGCCGGCCTCATCCTGGCGGTCGCCGTGCTCGAGACCGCGGAAACCGGCCGGGCGTCGTAGCGTGCGGGGTGCATCCCGCGAGCGAGCGCCGGGTGAGGTGCTCAGGATCGATGACCTCGCCCACGACGGCCGCGGCATCGGCCGGATCGGCGGCAAGGCCGTGTTCGTTGGCGGTGCGTTGCCCGGCGAATCCGTCCGCATCGGGCCGCGCACGCGGCGCGCGCGATTCGACGAGGCCCGCCTCCTCGAGGTCCTGGAGCCCTCGCCCGATCGGGTCGCGCCGCCGTGCGAGGCGTTCGGACGCTGCGGCGGCTGCGCGCTCCAGCACCTCGCGCCGACGGCCCAGGTCGCCGCGCGCGAGGCGGAACTGCACGGGCAGCTCGCCCGCATCGGCAAGGTCGAGGCCGCAACGCGCCTCGCGCCGCTCCTCGGACCCACGCTCGGCTACCGCCGCCGCGCCCGCCTCGGCGTGCGCTACCTCGCGCGCGAGCGCCGCGCCGTCGTCGGCTTTCGCGGGCGGGACTCGGGTGCGATCGCGGGGCTCAACGCCTGCCCGGTGCTGGCAGCGCCCGCCGCCGGGCTGCCAGGCCCCCTCGCGGCGCTGGTCGGTTCCCTCGACGTCGGCCCGCGCCTGACCCAGATCGAAGTTGCGGTGACGGACGAGGCGACGGTGCTGTGCTTGCGCGTGCTCGAGCCACCCGGCGCCGCCGACCTCGAGCGCCTCGCTGCCTTCGCCCGGGAACACGCCGTCGAGTTCTGGCTCGATCCCGGCCACGACGCGCCGCCGACGCCGCTGGTCGCGCCCGGCAGCCCGCTTCGCTACCGGCTTCCCGCGTTCGATCTGACGCTCGAGTTCGGGCCGGCCGACTTCGTGCAGGTCAACGCCTCGGTCAACGAGGCGATGGTGGCGCGCACGGTCGAGCTTCTGGCACCGGGCCCCGGCGATGCCGTCCTCGATCTCTTCGCCGGGCTCGGCAACTTCACGCTGCCGATCGCACGGCGCGCGGGCAGCGTCCTCGGCGTCGACGTCGAGGCCGGGCTCGTGGCGCGCGGCCGGGAGAATGCGGCCAGGAATGGCCTCACGAACGTGCGCTTCGCGACCGCGGACCTTGCCCGTGATCCGCAGGGCGAGCCCTGGGCGCGCGCGGCGTTCCCGCTCGTGCTCCTCGACCCGCCGCGTTCCGGCGCCCTCGAGGTGCTGCCGCTGATCGGGCGGGGCAGGCCGCGTCGCGTCGTGTATATTTCCTGCCACCCGGGGACCCTGGCACGCGATGCCGGAATCCTCGTGCACCAGCACCAATTTCGTCTGGTGGCGGCCGGAGTCATGGACATGTTCCCGCATACCGCGCACTTGGAGTCGATCGCGGTCTTCGAGCCCACGCGATGACGCTTGGCTGCCTCATGGTCGACGTCGCCGGACGCTCGCTCCTGCCCGAGGACCGGGACGTGCTCGAGCATCCGCTCGTCGGCGGCGTGATCCTCTTCACCCGGAACTTCTCCGACGTCACCCAGCTCGCGGCGCTCGTCGCCGAGATCCACGCACTGCGGACACCGCGGCTCCTGGTCGCGGTCGACCACGAGGGCGGGCGCGTGCAGCGCTTCCGGAGCGACTTCTCATTGCTGCCACCGATGCGCCGGATCGGCCGCGAATACTCGATCGATGGCGCGCGCGGCCGCGAGTTGGCGCGCCAGGCGGGCTGGCTGCTCGGCAGCGAACTGCGGGCCATCGGCATCGACCTCGCGTTCGCGCCGGTCGTCGACCTCGACTTCGGGGTGAACGAGGCGATCGGCGATCGCGCCTTCCACCCGGACCCGGCGGTGGTCTCGCTCCTCGCCGGCGCCCTCATCGCCGGCATGCGCGAGGCCGGCATGAGTGCCACCGCGAAGCATTTTCCCGGTCACGGTGCCGTCGCCGCCGACTCGCACGTCGCGGTGCCCATCGACCGGCGCGACTTCGTCGACCTCGAGCCCGAGCTCACGCCGTACCGGCGGCTGATCGCCAACGGCCTGCCCTCGGTGATGATGTCGCACGTCGTCTTCCCGGCCGTCGATGAACTGCCGGCGAGCCTCTCGCGCCGCTGGGTCACGGACATCCTGCGTGGCGAACTCCGGTTTCAGGGCGCGGTGCTCACGGATGACCTCTCGATGGCAGGCGCCGCCGCGTTCGGGGGTGTGCGCGCCCGCGCCGATCTCGCGCTCGCCGCCGGCTGCGACATGCTGCTCGTCTGCAACTCGCGCTCGGCGGTGCTCGAACTCCTCGGCGCGCTCGATCCCGCGCCGCGCCCGGCCTCGGCGCTTCGGGTCGCGCGCCTGCACGGCCACGGCCCGGCACCCGGGCTCGCGACGCGCGCGGCACTCCTCGAATCCGCCGCCTGGCAGCACGCGCGCAGCGCGATCGACCGCTGCCGCGAAGCCCGACCCGAACTCTCACTCGATGGCGATGCACGCGCATGACGCAATCCGCTCCCCTGACGCTCGCGCTCCTCGAGCACCTGCCGGATCCGATCGCGGTCATCGATGCCCGAAGCCCCGCGCACGCCGTCGTGCTCGCCAACGCCGCGCTCGAGGCGCTGCGGCGCCGGCCACGCGCCGAGCTCATCGGCGAGGGCCTCGCGGGGCTCGTGGGCCCGGGTTATGGCGCTGCGGGGCTCGCGGAACTCAGCGCCCGGTTCGAGCGCGGCGAGTCTTTC
>CAYNCY010000160.1:7495-7976 GCA_964395195.1 uncultured Steroidobacteraceae bacterium | reverse complement strand
TTCGACGGCACGAAGCTGCTTTTCTCGCTTCGTCCGCCGCTCATGAAGAACGTGAAGGACGACGAGCAGCCGGTCTGGGCGCTCTACGAATACGACACGGCGACCAAGACGGTGCGCCAAGTGATCGCGGATCCCATCGCCGCGAGCCTCGGCAACGACGTCGGCGGGCACTACCTGCCGGACGGCCGCATCGTGTTTTCCTCGACCCGCCAGCACGATGCCAAGGCGGTGCTGATCGATCAGGGCGAGGAACAGTTCGCCGCCGGCATCGAGGGCAACCGCAACCGTCCCGCGTTCAACCTGCACGTCATGAACGCCGACGGCACGAACATCAAGCAGATCTCGGTGAACACCGGGCACGACCTCGATCCGTCCGTGCTCAATGACGGCCGCATCGTGTTCACGCGCTGGGACATCAACTCCAACGCCGGCATGCACCTCTACGCGATCCAGCCGGACGGCGCCAACGAGCAACTGCTCT
>CAYNCY010000160.1:0-7485 GCA_964395195.1 uncultured Steroidobacteraceae bacterium | reverse complement strand
CACCCCGGGCTCGGTCGTGCAGTTCACGCGCGCACGTGCCCGCCCCGACGGCACGCTGGTCGCGCTCCTGATCCCCTTCGCCGGCACCGACTTCGGCGGCGACCCGGTGCTGATCGACACGGCCAACTTCGTCGAGAACACGCAGACGGTGCTCGGCAACAAAGCCGCCGTTGGCGCGACCGGCCAGTCGCCGCTCGTCGTCAACGACGTTGTGACGACCCCGGGCGACCCGACCGCCGATACACCGGTGCCGGCCCCGCCCTCGCCGGGCGGCCGCTTCTCGAGCGTCTATCCGCTCTGGGACGGTACCAACCGCATGCTCGTCAGCTGGACGCAGTGCCGCCTGGTTGACCAGACGCTGACTGTGCCCTGCACGCCCGAGAACCTCGCCAAGACCGGCGTCGTGCCGGCGCCGACGATTTACAGCATCTGGATCTACGATCCGCGCAACAACACGCAGCTGCCGATCGTCGTGCCGGCTGCGGGCTTCATGTTCACGGATGCGGTTGCGCTCGAACCCCGCAACCCCGTGCCGACCCCGATTCCGGACGGTCAGCCATCGACGAGCGGCACGTACAGCTTCACGCTGGCCGCCAAGGGCGTCGGCATCCTCAATATAAAGAGTGTCTACGACTTCGACGGCGTCGATACGGCGCCGGGCGGGATCGCCTCGGTCCGGGATCCGACCAAGCGCATGGCGAACGCCGCGCGGCCGCGGTTCGTCCGCATCGAGAAGGCGGTGAGCCTCCCGGACAAGGAAGTGCTCTCGAATAACGACTTCCCGAACTACGCGTTCGGCGTCGCCGGCAACTTCATGCGCGAGATGATCGGCTACGCGCCGGTCGAGCCGGATGGCTCGGTGCGCGTGACGGTACCGACCGACATCCCCTTCCAGATCAGCATCCTCGATGCGAACGGCCGGCGCCTCGACGGCTCGTTCCCGCGCCACCGCGCGTGGCTGCAGGTCCGCACGGGTGAGATCGTCACCTGCAACGGCTGCCACATCCAGACGCAGAACGCGAACGGCTCGCCTTCGAACTCACACGGTCGCGCCGGCCTCTTCAATCTCGTCAACACGGGTGCCCCGACCGCCGGCCAGCCCTTCCCGAACACGGCGCTCACGGTCACCGACCGGATGGGTAACGTGGTTCCGGCCGCACGCGCCCCTAACCAGGGCGAGACGATGGCCGAGTACCGCGCTGCCGTGCAGGTAACGTGCGTCGACTCCGCCTGCGCTGCCGATCCGGCCGTGGATCTCGTCTTCTCGGACGTCTGGACGCCGACCAGTGTTGGCACTCCCGATCCGACGTTCGCGTGGAAGAACAACCTGCTCGGCACGCCGCCGCCGGTGAGCTCGGACTGCGAAACGAACTGGCAGGGCAACTGTCGCCTCGTGGTTCACTATCCGACGCACATCGCAGCGCTCTGGGTCACGCCGCGCGCCTCCATCACCGCCATCGATCCGAACACGACGATGCCCTACACCACCTGCACGGGCTGCCATGCGCCGACGACGACCGCCAACGTCGCGCAGGTACCGGCGGGCCAGCTCGACCTGTCGAGCACGCCGGCCTCGACCGACCCGTGCGTGCAGGAGGAATTTACGTCCTTCTGCCAGCTCCTGTTCCCGCACGTGAAACTTGACCCTGTTACTATGCAGCCGGTCCTAGTGCCCGGCCCGCCGGATCCGATTACCGGCTTGCCGACCATGGTCCCGGTGATGACGATCCCGCCGATGAGTGGCGGTGGAGCGAATGCATCGGCCGCGTTCTTCAGTGAGTTCGCCCCAGGCGGGACGCACTTCAACTGGCTGAACGGGTCCGAGCTTGAATTGGTAACCGAGTGGCTCGACCTCGGCGGCCAGTACTACAACAACCCGTTCTCGATTCCACCACCAATGTGATCATGCGCAGAGTCCTGAAGCTCACCACCTTACTTATTCTGGCTTTCGCAGCGGGACTCGCGCACTCGGCAGACAACCGGCGCCACTACGACCGCGACGCTGGCCGGTATATAGAAGTGTCGGTCGCCGATCCCTACCTGGAGCTGCACACGGGCCCCGGCACCGGCTATCCGGTGTTCCGCGTTATCGCGCGCGGCGAGAAGGTCGAGATCCTGTTCCGGCGGACGGACTGGTTCCGCGTGCGCGACGAGCACGACGCCGAGGGCTGGGCCTACCTCGGCAACATGCGCGAGACGCTGCTGGCGTCCGGCGGGAAGCTCCCGCTCGAGGACCTGAGCCATCGGGACTTCGACAATCAGCCCTACGAGCTCGGCGCCCTGAGCGGCAATTTCGGTGGCGGCAACGTCAACACGCTCTACCTCGGCTACTCGCTCAACCAGAACCTGTCGGCCGAGTTGAGCGCCTCGCAGACGCTCGGCCATTCATCGAACAGTACGATCTTGATGCTCGGACTCACCCACTCGCCGCGTCCGGACTGGCGCATAGCGCCGTTCCTGGACCTCGGCACCGGCGTGATCCGCATCCAGCCGAAGGCCACGATCATCGCGCCGCCCGATCGCACCGAGCAGATCGCGTTCTACGGCGTCGGCACGAAGGTCTACCTGACGCGTCGATTCATCCTGCGAGCGGACTACCGGCACTACGTGATTTTCACGAAGCTGGATTCAAATGAGGACCGGAACGAATGGAAAGCCGGATTCGCGTTCTTCTTCTGATCGCGTGCGCCCTGGCGCTCAGCGGTTGTTCCTGGTGGCCCTTCCACCGGAAGCATGCCGAGGAGCCGATCCCGGTCGAGGCAACCGCCGCTGATGGCGGCGCCCCGGCCGTCGTCGAGCCGACGGTCAAGCGCCGCAAGATCAAGACGCCGCACATCAAGAACTCGAACTTCGAGATCGGGCCCTACGTCGGGACATTCAGCGCCGAGGATTTCGGCGTGAATCCCGTGTACGGCGCGCGCCTGTCGTACCACATCAGCGAGGATTTCTTCGCCGAGGGTCTGATCGGACGCACGAACACCGGACTCTCGAGCTACGAGCGCCTGTCGGGTGGTGCGCAGCTCTTGACCGACAAGCAGCGCGTTCTCACCTACTACGACCTCGCCTTCGGCTACAACCTGTTCCCGGGCGAGATCTTCATCGGCCACCGCTCGTTCAACTCGGCGCTCTACGTCACCGGCGGCTTCGGCGCGACGCACTTCGCGGGCGACGATCGCTTCACGCTGACCATGGGCGCGGGTTACCGGCTCTTGCTCAACAACTGGCTGGCCGCGCACGTCGACGTCCGCGACCACGTCTTCGACATCGATCTACTCGGCTCAAACAAGACCTCGCACAACCTGGAGACGGCTCTGGGCGTGACGGTCTTCTTCTGACGGAGGATTCATGAGAGTCAAATTTCTTGCCATCGCGACCGCGCTGCTGGTCGGTTCCTCGCTCGCGGCGAGTGCCGGTGCCGCCGATGCCGTCGGCCAGCCGGCTCCCGGCTTCACGCTGCCGCTTCGGGGCGGCACGACGCCGCTCGGCCTCGAGAAGCTGCGCGGCCAGGTCGTGATGGTCAACTTCTGGGCGTCGTGGTGCGGCCCGTGCCGCGAGGAATTCCCGCTGCTCGACCAGATGTACAAGAAGTACAAGGGCCTTGGCTTCACCATGCTCGGCGTCAACGTCGAGCCCGAGTCGAGCAACGCCGAGGGCTTCATCGCGAAGACCCCGGTCACCTTCCCCATCGTCTTTGACAAGGACAGCACGGTCAGCAAGCTGTACCACGTCGAGGGCATGCCGAGCACGGTGCTCATCGACAAGAACGGCGTGCTGCGCTGGGTGCACCGCGGCTACAAGGCGGGCGACGAGAACGAGTACCTCGACCACGTCCGCGCGCTGTTGCGGGAGAAATAGCCATGCGCGCCCTCCGCCCGGTCCTGCTGCTTGGTGCGCTGCTGGTGCTCTCCGGCTGCGGGCACATCCAGCCGTGGGTCAAACCCTACGAGCGTGAGCGGCTCGCGGACCGGGTCATGGCCTGGGACCGCGACGCGATCGCGAGCGGCTACATCACGCACGTCCACGAGAACCGCGAGGGTGCGCACGGCGGCACCGGCGCGGCCGGCGGCGGCTGCGGCTGCAACTAAGGCAGAGCGATGCTCCGACCCTCGACACTGATCCGGACACTCGGCACCGCACTCCTCGCCCTCGGCGCGGCCGCCCATGCCGACGTGCTGCCCGATGAGCGCGCGGACGTCATGTGGAAGATGTACGACGGCGGCGGCCTCAAGGTGCAGGGGCCGTCGATGCTGGTCCGTACGAACGTCGCCGAGAACGTCTCGCTGACCGGCAGCTACATGGTCGACCAGGTCACGGGCGCCTCCATCGACATGGTCGTGCTCGGTGCGAGCCCGCTCCACGAGGTGCGCAAGCAGAAGACCTTCGGCGTCGACTACCTGTACGGCAAGACGACCTACAGTCTCGGCCTCGAGAGCAGCATCGAGAACGACTACGACGACAGCACCGCGAGCTTTTCGATTGCGCAGGACATGTTCGGCGACCTGACCACGGTGACGCTGTCCGCGAGCCGCGGCTGGGACATCATCACGCGAGTGATCGATGCCGCGCACGACAAGGATCCGAACTTCCGGAAGCGCAGCGACCGCAAGACCTGGGGCCTCGGCATCTCGCAGATCCTGAGCCGGAACCTCATCGCCGGCTTCGACTACGAGGCCATCACCGAGCAGGGTTACCTGCAGAACCCGTACCGCGCGATCCGCTACCTGGCGGGGCCGGGCTCGACGATCTACCTGACGGCGCCCGAGGTCTACCCCGGCACCCGCACCAGCAATGCCGCAGCAATACGCCTCAAGTACTACCTGCCGTGGCGTGCGTCGCTCACGGGCAAGTACCGCTACTTCTTCGACACCTGGGACATCCGCGCGCACACGTTCGAGGTCGACTACACGCAGCCGATGTTCAAGGACGCGCTGATCGCGGACTTCACCTACCGGTACTACACGCAGAACTCGGCGTCGTTCTACTCGGACCTGTTCAATTTCGCGAACCAGCAGAACTACATGGCGCGCGACCGCGAACTCGCGTCCCAGAAGAACGACACGATGGGCGTCGCGCTCAGCTACGACTTCATGAAGTCGAAGCACTGGTTCGTCAAGAAGGCGAGCGCATCGCTGCACTACGACTACATCATGTACAAGTACCTGGATTTCCGGGACGCCTCGCAGCGGCAGTATCCCGCGGGTACGGAGCCGCTCTATCACTACAACGCGAGCGTCATCCAGACGTTCATCTCGATCTGGTTCTGAGACATCCGCGCCGGCGGTAGAGAATAGGCCGCCGGGCGGATCGTCATTTCGGGGGCGCGAGCCCCTTCGTGTACCAGACCTTGCCGTTCTTATCGACGACGACGGCATCCATCTGCGGGTACTGCTCGATGAGCCGCAGGCCCTCGACCGGCCCCTTGATGAAAACCCCTTTTGACCAGCCCTCGGTGTCGGTCGCCGTCGGCCCGATGATCGTGACGCTCCTGACCTCGTGCGGGCTGCGTCCGGTCTTCGGATCGATGATGTGGTGGTAGCGGACGCCACCCTCGTCAAAGTAGCGCTCGTAGTCGCCCGAAGTCGAGACGCCGACGTCGATGAGCGGCATGGTCAGCACGACCTTGTTCTTGTCATCGGGGTTGCGGATGCCGATGTTCCAGGGCTTGCCGAGCCTGTCGCCGAGCAGGCGTGAGTCGCCGCCCGCCGTCACGAGCGCGTGCGCGACCCCAAAGCGCTTCAGGATCTCGACGCTGCGATCGCAGGCGTAACCATTGGCGATGCCACCGAGGTCGATGCGCATGCCCTCGCGCTGGAACTTCACGCTGTGGTGCGCGTCGTCGAGCTCGAGGTGCCGGTAGTTGATGCCGGGCAGCGCCGCGGCGATCTGCGCGTCCGTCGGGCGCACGTGGCGTGGGTAGTCGTAGAGGTAGCCGACGCTCGCGTAGGTGATGTCGAAGGCGCCCTCGGTGATCTCAGAGAAGTGCACCGAGGTCTTGATCAGGTCGTAGAGCTCCTGGTCGACGACGACGGGCTCCACGGCTCCGCGGATGTTGATCTGCGAGAGCTGGCTGTCGGGCTTGTAGTGGCTCATCAGGGCATCGATGCGGCGCATCTCGCTCATCACGGCATCGAGCGCCTGCTCACCCTTGACCGGATCCTCGTGCCAGGCCTCCACGTAGATCCGTGTACCCATGATCGTCTCTTCGCGCCGCACCCAGTCGGCACGGGCGGTGCTGACTGCAAACAGCGACAGGATGACGACCGACAAACGTGCAATGGCCTGCATGGGGACCTCCTCGGTGGCCCATTATCGAACTTCGGGGCCCTGAGCGCAGCGGAGTTCCCGTCGGCTATCATGGCGCCCGCGGAACCCCCCGGGGTTTTTGCTGTCTGGTACCTGAGACCGTTCGCAGGGGAAATCAAATGATCGCTCGGCCCATTGCATTCCTGGCATTCACTCTTCTGGCGTTCCAGGCCCCGGCGCATGCCGGCGCGCGCGAGGAAGCGAAGCTCCTCGAGGCGACGACCGTGCTCGAGGACACCGAGGCGATGCCGGACCAGCGCGTCCCCGACTGGCTCATGCGCCGCGCGCAGGGCATCGCGGTGCTGCCGACCGTCGTCAAGGGTGCGCTGATCATCGGCGGCCGCGGCGGCAAGGGCGTGCTGACGGTCCGCGACAGCCAGGGTCGCTGGAGCAACCCCTCGTTCATCACGCTCGCCGGCGGCAGCTTTGGCTGGCAGGGCGGCGTCGAGGCAAGCGACATCATCCTCGTGTTCACGACACGGCGGAGCGTCGAGGGACTGACGGGTGGCAAGGTCACGCTCGGGGCCGATGCTTCCGTCGCGGTCGGACCCGTCGGACGGCAGGTGTCGGGTGCCACCGATTTCCAACTCGACTCGGAGGTGTACTCGTATTCCCGGTCGAAGGGCCTGTTCGGCGGAATCGCCATCGACGGCACGGTAATCACGATCGACCACAAGGCCAATGCGCGCTACTACGAGCGCCCGGGCGTGCTCGCCTCTGACATCTTTGCCGACCGCGCGCCGGCCCCGGCGAGCGCGCAGCGCCTGCTGAGTGCGCTGCGCCGCCTGCCGGCGGGCGCCGACGGGGTCCCGGCAACGGCGAGCGCGCCGACCGCGACCGCAGCACCCACGGCTTCGGGAACGCAGGCGGCCGCGGCACCCACCGATCGCGGCCTCGAGTCGGGCGGCGCCACCGCCTACCCGCTCGACCCCAACAAGCCGCACTGACCGACGCGCCGGGACCGCGCGTCCCGGCCGAAAGCGGCGGCGACCCGCGAGGGTCGCCAGGTCCATCCCCTCGATCGCCGTGATCCGTCGCGGCACGCGTGGCACTCGCTCCCGGCAAGGTTCATCATGCCGGGCGCGAATGACACACGAACCGGGGGACCGTCGATGTACCACCGCTTGGGACTTGCGCTCGCCATCTGCCTGGCAGGATCCGCCGCCACGTGGGCCGCCGACC
>CAYNCY010000159.1:0-7998 GCA_964395195.1 uncultured Steroidobacteraceae bacterium | reverse complement strand
TCGTTCTCGTTTGGAACGTAGCCCGGCATCATCCCGAGCAGGTTGGGGCTCCCGGGAAGCTTCAGCCCCGTGCGGATCGGTTGCACCGCACCCCCGGGCCCCGGCAGCGTCATGGCCTTGCGCATCAGTGCGATGCACGCGGACATCGGCAGCAACCGGTTGACCTCGTGGGCGTTGATCAGGCGGAGCGACATGGCGACGGTCCTGCGGCAGTGGGTGAGTGGCAACTATCCCGGAACCAAACCGCGGACAGTGTAGAGATCCTCCGCCGCGAGTTCATTCCGCAATTGCCCCGGGATCGCGCACTCCGGGCCGCCGTCGCCGGCGCGCCCGTGGACGGCCCGGACCCATCGCAAATGTTGACCCTACTTGAATATAACGTCAACATCAATTACGTCGCATCGAGTGGCAAAAACATGCGGATCTTTCTCGGAAATCTGGTCCACGAGACCAACACGTTCGCGCCGATGCCAACGGGCCTCGCGGACTTCGAGTCCTTCGAGCTCTTCCACGGCGACGCGACGGCGCCGGGCTCGCGCGCGATCTACGGCCAGCTGCTCAAGCGCTGGCGAGCGCTCGCGGAGCGGGACGGCCACGCAGTCGTTGAGGGCCTCTGCGCATCGGCCGAGTCCTCCGGGCGCATCGTCCAGCGGGTCTACGAGGCGCTCCGTGACGAACTGCTCGCGAACCTCGAAGCCGCCGGTCCCGTCGACATCGTGCTCCTCAACCTGCACGGCGCCATGTCGTCGTTCGGGTGCGACGATTGCGAGGGCGACCTGCTCACGCGTGTCCGCTCGCGGGTGGGCGCCCGGTGCGTGGTCGGCGTCGAAGTCGACCTGCACTGCCACTTGTCCCGGGCGATGCTCGAGCAATCGAACGTGCTGATTGGCTACAAGGAGTACCCGCACACGGACCCGCTCGAGCGGGCCGACGACCTCTATCGGCTCTGCACCGAGACCGCTGCCGGCCGGGTGAGACCGGTCGTTGCCGTGTTCGACTGCCGGATGACCGGCTATTGGCACACAACCGTCGAACCGATGGCCGGATTCGTGGGTCGGATGCAGGCGGTCGAGCGCGAGCCCGGCATCCTGTCGGTTTCACTCGCCCACGGCTACATGTGGGGCGACGTCGCCGACGCCGGGGCCAAGTTGTGGGTCGTCGCGGACGACGACCGCGCGCTCGCCGAGCGCTGGGCCGGAACGCTCGGACGGGAGTTCTTTGCGATGCGTCATGCGACGCGACCCACCGAGACGCCGCTCGAGGAAGCGCTCGATGCGATTTCGAGCGGGCACGGCGGCAAACCGCTCGTGATCGGCGACATTGCCGACAATGCCGGCGGCGGTGCTCCGGGTGACAGCACCTTCATCCTCGAGCGCCTGCTCGAGCGGAAGATCCGGAACGTCGCCCTCGGCTGCATCTGGGACCCGCTCGCCGCGTCGATCGCATTCCAGGTCGGCGTGGGGGCGGCGCTGCGGCTCCGGGTCGGGGGCAAGAGTTCGGAGTATTCGGGCAGGCCGCTTGACCTCGACGTGACGGTGCGCGGCGTCGCGGCGGCGCACACGCAGACCGGTCTCCTCGGGCACGCCGAACCCTTCGGCACGAGCGCGTGGCTCGAGGTCGCCGGCGTCGACGTCGTCGTCACGACGCTGCGAAACCAGGTCTTCTCGCCGGATGCCCTGACCGGCCTCGGCATCACGCTCGCCGGAAAGGCCGCCGTCGTCGTCAAGTCGAGCCAGCACTTCTACGCGGCGTTCAATCCCTTGGCCTCGCGTGTCCTCTACGTACCGACACCCGGGGGACTTCGCAGCGCGGCGCATCTGGTGCTCCGCAAGCGGCCGCGGCCGTTCTGGCCCGAGGTCGACGACCCGTTTGCGTGAGGGGTAGGCCCGATCACGGCGGACCGAGCAGCCGCCAATAGGCCATCAGTGCGAGAAGCACGACCATCAGCGGGACGATGAGCACCGCGAACACGCGGTCGACCCCCTCACCCGTGCGTCCGCGCACGAGCCTGACGGACTCCCACGCACAGGCCACGGTCACCGCGGCTGCGAGCCACGGCAGGCAAAGGATCGCTCTCAGCACCAGCGGGACCCGCACGCCGAAGCCCGTGTCGAGAATGCCGCTCGTGACCAGGAAGCCGACGAGTCCCGCCCAGAAGAGCGCGACCAGGAGGATCGCGGACACCGCGAGCCACCGCTGGCGCCGCACCTCTCGCGGAACGGGACGGTGGCGGAAGCGCATCCAGAACGCGCGCCCGATGAGGAGCACGAGGAAGAGAAGGGCAGCCACCACCGCGAGCTTCATCGCGGCCGAGGATTCGAGGAAGGGCAGGCGATGCGCCGACACGAAGGGATTCTCGGAGAACGCGATCTGCATTACGCCGCCGCGCTCGAAGAACTCGAGCGTGCCCCACTGCCGCCCCGACGGGCCGGCCGCGACCTGAACGAAGCGGCCCGCATCGACCGGAACGAACCGACCGCCGTCGAAGTGAAGCGCGACGCCGGGCTCCTCCGAGACCGGAAACTCGATGAAGAGGTAGGCCAGCTTCGCGAAGTTGCTTTCGACCGCGCGCGACAGCCGGTAGGCGCCGGTCAGCCGTCCCGTGTCGACCCGGACCGGAGGCGACGCACGGCAGGCCCGGCCGAGGTAGCGGTCGATGAACGCCGCGGGAAGCTCGTTCACGACGCGACCCGCGCTCGCGCTGCTGAAGGACGCAAAGAGCCCCGCGTGCGCCTCCGGCAGCAGCACGAGCGTCGACACGTAGTCCCTGAGGTCCCCGCCGTGCGAGAGGATCAGCGTGCCGTTGCGAAACGTCCGCGAGTAGATGAGACCGACGCTGCTCGCGTGGGTCGGTGAAATGGAATACTGCTCGCGCTGCATCTCGGCGAGGCTCGCCGGGGTCAGGAGCACCGTGTCGCCGTACTTGCCCTGCTCGAGCTCGGCGATCATGAAATGCGCCATGTCGACTGACGTCGTCGACAGCGATCCGCTCGGCGCAAGCTCGGAGGCGAACTGGTAGGGGGACTCGACGAACCGGCCGTCGTGGAACTCGTAGCCCTTCGCGAGCTCGAGGGCCACCGCCGGCGGCGGCGGATCGATGAACGTGCTGTGGTTCATGCCGAGCGGCACGAAGATGTTGCGCTCGATGAACTCCGCGAAGGGCATCCCGGAGCTGCGCTCGACCGCGTAGCCGGCGACCGATACGCCGTGGTTCGAGTAGGAGATGCCGGCGCCCGGCGCACGCACCTGCGCGGGCATCGTAAGGCGCAGGCTCTCCCCGAGCGAAACGAGGTCCTCGGCACGGGTTTCCGCCATGCCGAAGGCGCCCTCCTCGAAGCCGGCCGTGTGGGTCAGCAGCGTCCTGAGCGTAATCGGGGCGGGCGAGATGCGGTGGAACTTGACGTCGACCCAGCGGGTGACGTCCTCATCGAGCGTGAGGCGACCCCGTTCCTGCTGCTGCAGGACCGCGGTCGCGGTGAAGAGCTTCGAGATCGAGGCGATGCGAAAGAGCGTCGTCGCCGCCTCGACCGGCTTGTTTCTGGCGACGTCCGCAAGCCCGTAGCCCTTCGCGAACAGCGGCCGTCCGCCACCGACGATGCTCACCGTCGCGCCGGCCACGTGATCGGCCGCCATGCGCGGCTTGATGATGCCGTCGAGGAACGCCTCGAGCGACGCCGGCGTCTCCGCGGCGATGCTCGCGGGCGCTACCCCGCAGTCGGCGGCATCGACGGACTGCCCGCGCGCCGGCACGGAAGCCACCAGCAGAATGCCAACGAGCAGCGGGAGCGC
Source organism: uncultured Steroidobacteraceae bacterium (assembly GCA_964395195.1). Lineage (GTDB taxonomy): Bacteria > Pseudomonadota > Gammaproteobacteria > Steroidobacterales > Steroidobacteraceae > CAIKZZ01. The sequence goes on along the minus strand of CAYNCY010000159.1, from coordinate 4,209 downwards.
CGCTGCACGGAGGGGGGTGAACTTCGGGGTGTTCATGCGCTCGGTCCTGCCGAAAGCCGGTGACGGCGATAGGGTCCGCGGGCGGTCGCAAAGAGGACGGCCACGCCCGCCAGCAGCGTGCCGTCGACGACGGCGATCGAGAGCCCGACGCCCTTCGCGCCGCCGAACGCGTTCACCGTCGCGAAGGCGACCAGCGAGGGTCCGAGCCCGAGGCCGAGCGCGGTGAACAGGAACGACTGGATCGCCGTCGTGAGCCCGCGCATCCGGTTCGGGACCACGTCCTGCATCGCCGCAATCCCCGCCGTGCTGGCGGCGGAGTTCATCAGCGAGTAGAGCGCGTACGCGACGAGTGCCGTCACCGCCGAGCCCATCCCGGAGCACGCGATCGCGAGCGCCGCGACGGCCGTGCCACCGACGGCGACCAGCAGCTTCCCGTCGAGGCGGCCGTGGCGCTCGAAGGCATCGGCGAGGAGACCCCCGCTCACGGTGCCAACGCCACCGAGCACGATCGCGAGCGCACCGAGGCGCGTCGCGACCTCGAGCGGCGAGTACGCGAAAACGCGCATCAGGAGCGAGGGGTACCAGGCGCCGATGCCGTAGTCCGCCATGTTGCCGACCGTGAGCGCGAGGTACGCCGGCACGAAGAGCGCCGCGTTGATCACGAGGTAGCGCCTGACCTCGGCGAGGCTGATGCCGGTGGCCCCTGCACCAGGGGCGGCGAGGAGGCGGTCGCGTTCGGGCTCGCGGATGCCGGCCGCGAGCGCGGCGACGAGGAGGCCCGCGCCGCCGAGCACGATCAGCACGGCGCGCCAGGGAGCGAGACCGCCGAGGAACGGCACGCCGCTCGCCCAACCCGATTCGAAGAGGCTCCGGAGCGACCCCCCCAGCAGGATGGCGACACCGGTGCCCCCGACCATGCCGGCCAGGAAGATGCCGATCGCGGTGCCGCGCCGGCTCGGTGCGAAGTAGTCACTGATGAGTGACAGGGCCGCCGGCGCGAGCGCCGCCTCGCCGATGCCGACGAACATGCGCGCGACGAAGAGCTCCCGAAACCCGTGCGCGAGCCCGCAAGCGGCCGTCGCCAGGCTCCAGAGCGCGATGCCGCCCGCCACGAGGTTGCGACGGTTGTGCGAATCGGCCCACCGGCCGAGCGGCAGTCCCATCGCGGCGTAGATGAACGCGAACGCGGCCCCTTGCAGGAAACTGATCTCGAGATCGCTGATGGCGAAGTCCCGCCGGATCGGGTCGACCAGCAGGTTGAGGATCTGCCGGTCGGTGTAGGCGAGGGCGGCCGCGAGCGTCAGCACGGCCAGCGTCCGCCAGCCGTCGCGATCGGAGGTCGCGCGCCGCATCGCGCTCAAGGATCGCGCCGCAAGGCGTACTCGTGGCCGCCGACGGTGATCGCGAGTGCCGGGTCGGCGGCCGTCGGCCCGAAGCGCAGCCGAAAATCGGCGTGCTCGAGGCCGACCGCGCCGACGTCCACCGCGAAGCTGCCGTCGGTGAGCGGCACGAGCGGCCAACGCCGCCCGAGCAGCAGCACCCGATCCTGCGACGGTGTCGTGGAGACGGTGACGGCGCCAAAGAGCGGGCTGCGAAAGGTCCCCGCGGGGGCGTGGGCCACGGCTGCACCGTGTGCCTTGAGCTTCTGAAGTCCCGCTTCCTCGTCCGCCCGCTCCTGCAGCAGCAGGGCGACGAGCGGCACGAAGTGGGCCTCCCAGTCGCGCGCCGGCCGGGTACCGGCGGTCGCGGTCAACCGGTCGAGTGCGTCGAAGACGATCACGTTGGGCACGGGGCTGTATTCGGCATTCGAGAGCACCACGATGCCAAGGCCCAGCGCCGGAACCAGGCAGATCTTCGCGGTCATGCCGTCAATCGCGCCGTCGTGGCTGACGACCTTCAGTCCGTGGTAGTCCCACGGGATCCACGCGAGACCGTAGGCGAGGAAGTTCGCGTCCGGGTAGAGGTAGGGATCGGGCTTGCGCGCGAGCTGGGGGGAGTGCATCTCGCCGAGCATCCGGGCGCTGATGAGTCCACCGGCGTTGCCTTCGGCGACCTGCAACGCCAGCCAGTGGACGAGGTCGCTGGCCGAGGAATACATCGCGCCGGCGGGCGCGACATTGGTGATGTCGAGCGGTGCGATCACCTTCGCGCGGCCCTGGGTCACGAGGTGCGGCGCGGCCGCATCCGCCGCGGCGTCCGGCGCGTGCGTCAGCGTTTCGACCATGCCGAGCGGGGCGAGCACGCGCTCCTTCGTGAAACTCGCCCAGTCGAGTCCGGACACGTTGCGGATCGCCTGCCCGAGCACCATGTACATCGTGTTCTGGTAGAGGTACTGCTCCCGAAAGCCCGCGTCCGGCGTCACGTACGCAAGGCGCTCGACGATGGACTCGGGCGTGAGGTCCGTGTTGACCGTCAGCCAGTTCGTGTCGCCGAGGCCGGTGCGGTGGGCGAGGAGGTCGCGCACCGTCGCGTGCTCGCCGCGGTAGGCGTCCTCGAGCGCGAAGGTCGGGACGTACCGGCGGATGGGCGCGTCGAGGTCGACCTTGCCGGCGTCGACGAGGAGCGCGATGTCAGCCGCCGTGAACGCCTTCGTGAGCGAGCCGATCGAGAAGAGCGTGTGCACGTCGACGCGCTCGGGCGACCCGGCGCGGCGCAGCCCGAAGCCCTCGACGAAGATCGGCTTTCCATCCTTGACGATGGCGACGGCGGCGCCGGGCGTCGCCGTCGTCGCGAGCGCGTGGCGGACGTCCTGGTCGAGCCCGTCGAGCGGGCCGGCGGCGCCGGATGCCGGGGTCACGAGGACGGCCGCGAACACGAGCACCGACACTCGACGTGTGACGGCGCCGACGTTGCGCGTCGGTCGATCCGGGAGCGGGCGGTCTCGGCTCATGGGTGCACCACCGTCGCCGGCGTGCGTGCGTCGGCAAGTTTGTAGAAACGCAGCAGCAGAATGCTCAGCACCATCAGCGCGGCCGGAATGGTGCCGAGCGCGAGGCGGATGCCCGCGAGCGCACCGGGTGAGCGGGGGCTGCTTCCGAACCCCGTCAGCGACAACGCGACGCCCGTGACGAGCGGCCCGAAGGCAAGCCCGGCCTTCTCGGCGGCCGCAAAGAGGCCGGAGAACGTCGCCGCACGGGCAAGCCCCGTCGTATCGGTGTCGTGGCGGATCGTGTCGGTCAGCATCGCGAACGGGAACACCTGCTGACCGGAGAACCCGACTCCGAGCAGGGCCATCATCGCGAGGACGAACGTCGTCGAGGGCGCGGGGACCGTCCCGAGCGCGAGCGCGGCAACCGCGAACACGAGAACGGCATCGCGCAGCGACCTCGCGCGGCCGCGGCGCCGCGCGAGCCACACCCAACCCGGGGTCACCACCACCGCGGTCACCAGCATCGTGCCCATGCCCGTTCCAACGAACGCTTCGTTGCGGCCGAGGACCTGCGATGCGTAGTAGGGAATGGCCGCCGAGAAGCCACCCATCGCCACGAGCTGCACGACATAGACGCCCGTCAAGGCGGCGAACGGGCGGTTGGCGAAAGCCCGCGTCCGGGCCCCGGTCTCCGCTGCGCGTCGTTCGTCGAGGGGCAGGCCCCGGAGCGCCACCAGCACGGCGAGCATCGCGAGGCAGCACACGAGCGCGAGCGCAACGCCCATCCCCCGGTAGCCGGCGCGTCCGCCGCCGAACGCCTCGACCAGCGCGGGTCCCGCGGCGGACCCGATCAGGAGTCCGCCGAGCACGAACGCCATTCGCCAGGCCATGATGCGTGCGCGTGCGTCGGCGTCTTCGCTCATCTCCGCGGGGAGGGCGATGTAGGGGATCGCGTAGACGCTGTAGGCGGTCGAGGAAAGCAGGAAGAGCGCGACGACGTAGGCGAATGCGATGCCGGGCCCCGGCAACACGGGTCCCGCGAATACCAGCGCAAACAGGAGCGGAGCCAGGAAGGCGCCGATCAGCAGCCACGGGCGCCGCCGTCCCCAGCGGGAGTGCGTCCGGTCGGACATGAAGCCAACGACCGGATCGATCAGCATGTCCCAGAGCTTCGGTACGAAGACGCCGAGTCCCGCGAGGGCGGCGGATACGCCGAGCACGCTCGTCATGTAGTAGGGCAGGAGGACACCGGGTACCGCCGCGATCAATCCCGTCCCCAGGGAGCCGGTCGCGTAGAGCACGACGCGCGCCAGTGCCAGCGCCGGCGGGCGTTTCGCTTC